>JASJBK010000017.1 GCA_030066555.1 Halieaceae bacterium | reverse complement strand
AAGCGGTACCCGGACCAGCCACGCCCGGCTGCTGGCGAGTTGTCATGATTGCTTGCCATGACAGATAGCCCCCGCTCCCGGGAGGTTCTCGCCCGACCTGTCGACACCATTTCCGCCGATACCGCGACGCGGATGAGGGCCTGGTACTTGCTGGTACGCCAGATGCTGCCGGGGCACGGCGCCGGCATCGTGGTGACCCTGGACGATGGCCAGATTGGCCAGATCTTCATCTCCGCCGGTCTCACCGAAGACGACAAACCCGCGCTGGCAGACGCGGTGGCGGCCGCCGTTAAAGAAGATGGCCCGGTGGCGGAAAATGGCGTCTACGCGATCCCCCTGCACCGCTCCGGTGAAGCCTTTGCCGCCCTGGCAGTGCAACTCGAGGTCAAGGAGCCCCAGCACCGCAGCATATTGCGGTTGCTGACCTGGGCCGAGCGCTGGCAACGACTGCTGCTGGCGGCCGGCCCGCGCCCCGCCGAGCAGACGTCCCCCTCGCCTAAATCCCTGAACCTGCTGGAAGCCCTGCTGGCCACCGAGCCCCTGGAGGCGGGCCTGCTGGCGCTGGCGGACCAGCTTGCCAAGCAACTCGAGTGTGAGCGCGTGGCAATAGGCCTGCGCGGGAATGCCGGCTTCCGGCTGGAAGCCCTGTCCCACGGTATGCAATTCGACCGACGCTCGCGACTGGCTACCGCGCTGACCGATGCAATGGACCAGGTTGATGCATCGCCCCTGTTCTGGCCGGACGCTGACAACGCGGCTCTCGCAGCGCTGGCCGAAGCAGGCCACGCACGCGCTATCTGCGTGCTCCCGCTGGGACAAGACTGCGCCGTGGTGTGCGAACGCCACGAGGCGCAGCCGTTTGCAGCGGCGGACATTGCCGACATCATGGCCCTGGGCCAGATGCTCGGTGCTGCGCTGGTGCTCAAGCGCAACCAGGACTCCCAGGTGCACCAGCGCGCGCTGGCCGCCACAGGCGGGCTGTTTCAACGCCTCACCGGCGCCGGCCACCATGTCGCCAAGGCCGCGGCCGCCACGGTCGTCCTGCTGATAGTTGCGCTGGCCCTGGTGCCAGGGACGTTCCGCGTGCATGCCGACGCCACCATCGAGGGGCGTATACAACGGGCGGTAGTGGCGCCCTTTGATGGCTTTATCGCCGAGGCCAACAGCCGCGCCGGGGATACCGTGGCCGCCGGTGAAGTTATCGCGCGGCTCGAAGATCGCGAACTCAAGCTGGAGCTCTCCAAGTCGGCCAGTGAAGAGGAAAAGCTCGACAAGGAATACCGCCGGGCGCTGGCTGCGGAAGACCGCTCTGAAGCCCGCATCGTGCAGGCCAGGCTGGCCCAGGTGCAGGCCCAGACCCGGCTGCTGCGGGAGAAGCTCGACCGCGTGCAGCTCAGCGCGCCGGTGGCCGGCATCGTGATTTCCGGCGACCTGAGTCGCTCCCTTGGCGCGCCGGTGGAGCGCGGCGACGTGCTGTTCGAAGTGGCGCCACTCGATGAATACCGGCTGATCCTGCACGTCGACGAAAGCAGCGTTGCCCATGTAGCTGCCGGCCAGCCCGGCACCCTGACCCTGACCGCCCTGCCCGGCAATACCTACCGCTTCACTGTCGAGCAGGTATCGCCTGTGTTCAGCGAACGGGACGGGATCGTCAGCTATCGCACCGAGGGCCGCATCGACGGCGAAGTGCCGGTACTGCGGCCGGGTATGGAAGGTGTCGGCAAGATCGAGATCGGCCGCCGCAGCTATGGCTACATCCTGTTTCACCGACTGCTGGAATGGCTTCAGCTGAAGCTCTGGTTATGGTTGCCCTAGGCACCGGTAACAGCACCGAAGAGCTGGCCCAGGCCTGGGCACAGGTGGCCGAGCTCACACCGAAGCTCGCGCTCCAGGTAGAACTGCAGCAACACAGCTACCGGGGTGAAGACTGGCTGGTACTCAGCGATCGCATGAGCGGCGCCCACTTCCGCTGCGACCTGGAAATCGAACCGTTCCTGCGCCTGCTGGACGGCAAACACAGCGTCGGCGACGCCGCCCGTGCAGTCTTCGCTGAAGACACCGGCAACCGGGTAGAGATCATCCAGTTGCTGGCGGCGCTGGATGCCGCCCAGTTGCTGATCGACCTGGCGCCGCGGGACAGTGGCGCAATCTACGAGCAGCAGCGCAAGCTGCGCCGCCGGCGCTGGCTGCAGCGCCTGGCCAGCCCCCTGGCCATCCAGGTGCCGCTGCTGGACCCGGACCACGTCCTGGAGCGCTGGGCCGGGCGGCTGCGCTGGCTGTTGACGCCCAGCGTGTTCTGGGCCTGGTTGGCGCTGGTGGTTCTGTGCGGCATGCTGGCGCTGGATTCATCGGCAGAGCTGGCCCTGCACTGGGATTCGCGGTTCCTCGACCCCGGCAACCTGTTGCTGCTGTGGCTGCTGTACCCGCTGGTGAAGGGCCTGCACGAGCTGGGGCACGGTATCACCACCCGCGCCTGGGGCGGCGAAGTCCATGAAATGGGTGTGATGCTACTGGTGTTCACACCGGTGCCCTACGTCGACGCCTCGGCCAGCACCGCCTTTACCTCCCGCCATCGGCGCATGGTGGTCGCCGCCGCCGGCATCATGGTGGAACTGTTGCTGGCCGCTGTGGCTTTCCTGGTGTGGAACAGCGTCGAGCCGGGGCTGCTGCGCGACGCCTGTTTCAACGTGATGGTGATCGGCGGGCTGTCGACACTGCTATTCAACGGCAACCCGCTACTGCGCTTTGACGGCTACTACGTGCTCACCGACCTGCTGGAAATTCCCAACCTGCGTACGCGAGCCAACGACTATCTGGGTTTCCTGCTGAAACGCCACGTGTTCCGGCTCCAGGCCGAGCGGCCCGACAGCACCGGCCCCGCGGAGCGCGGCTGGTTGCTGGCCTTTGCCATCCTTTCCGGTCTCTACCGGTTGATCATTGGCTTCACCATTGCGCTGTTCATTGCCGGGCGCTACTTCATCATCGGCGCCTTGCTGGCGATCTGGCTGCTGGTCAACATGATCCTGCTACCGCTGGGCCGAGTAATGTCTGCCCTGTGGCAACAGGCCGGCGAGGAGTCCCGACGGCCACAGGTGGGCGCCATCTGCGGGGCCGCAGCCGTCATCGCAGGCCTGGCCCTGTTCGTGGTGCCCATGAGCACCAGCACCCGCGCAGAAGGCATTCTCAACCTCGCCGAGAACACCGAACTCAGGATACGAGCAGAGGGTTTCGTGACGGCAGTGCTCAAGCAGGATGGCGACACCGTGCGCGAGGGCGACACCCTGGTGCTGCTTGAGAACCCCGAGCTGCGCGCCGAGGTCGAGGTACTGGCCGCCAGGCATGAGCAGCTCAAGATCCGCTACAACATTGCATTGAGCCAGGAGCCTGTCGAGCAGGAAATACTCAAGCAGGAGATCGTTTCGGTCGAAGAAGAGCTTGAGGAGGCCCGTGAGGAAATGGCAAGCCTGGCTATCGTTAGTCCTACAGATGGTGTTTTTTCCCTGCCGGGTGACAGCGACCTGCCTGGGCGCTTCCTGCGCCAGGGCGACCTGCTGGGCCACGTGCTGGACGGCAAGGCGCCATCAGTGCGGGTAGTGTTGCCGGAATCGGCCGTGGACCGTGTGGTGCGTCGCACTCGCAACATCGAGGTGCGCCTGGCCTCGCGACCCGGCCACACCCTGCGCGGCGATACCCTGCGGGATATCCCCAAGGCCACCAGGAATCTGCCCAGCGCCCTGCTGGGCTCCCGCGAGGGCGGCGATATCGCCGTGGATGCCCGTGACCAGGCCGGTCTGCGTGCCACCAGGCCGGTGTTTGAACTGGAAATTTCACTGCCGGAACCCACCGCGGGGCCCTACCTGGGGCAGCGCGCTTTCGTGCGCTTTGAGCACGTCCGCGAACCGCTGGGAAGCCTGTGGATACGCCAGATACGCCAATTATTGCTGGAAAGGCTGGGAATATGACGGCTCTATGCAAAACCGGTCACAGTTTTGAAAGCAAGTTTTGTGCATTCGTTAGTGCTCAAATACCTTTCCATAACAATAACTAGCAAACCTCGGCACAAGACGCGGGGACCAAAGACTATGCAATGGCTACCTGAACAGACTGGGCTACGCCTGGCGATCGCACTGCTGGTGAGCAGCACGACCGTCGGTGCTCGCGCAGATGCTTTGCCGGCGCTGGACTGCGTGATCAACCCGCACAAGGTTTTCGATATCGGCAGCCAGGTGCGCGGTGTGCTGGACACCGTGCACCTGGAACGCGGCGAATACGTCGAGCAGGGCCAGGTGGTGGCCGAGCTCGATGCCGGCGTGGAGCGCGCCGCCATGGCCGTGGCCCAGGCCCGGGCGGACATCAGCTCGGAAATGTTGCTCGGCAAGCTCAACCTCGAATTCGACACGCGCCGCAAGGAGCGTATCGCCAACCTCTATGCCAACAACTCGGTATCGATCCAGAACAAGGAAGACGCCGAGCTGGCGGCGGAGCTGTCCCAGCAGCGCCTGCAGGAAGCCACCGAACGCGAGCGTATTCGCGAGCTGGAGCTGTGGCGCAGCCGCGAGCTGCTGGAGCAGAAGGTCATTCGTTCACCGGGCAGCGGCTTCGTACTGAAGAAGTTCAAGTCCGCCGGCGAGTATGTGGAAGACCAGCCCATCGTGCGCATCGCCCAGCTCGACACCCTCAACGTCGAAGTCATCGCACCGATGGACCTGTTCGGCCAGATTCGCACCGGCATGACCGCCCAGGTCTATCCCGAAGGCTTTGAAGGTACCCCGCGCACCGCCCAGGTTGAAATTGTTGACCCCATGGGTGATGTCGCCAGCGGCACCTTCGGTGCACGCCTGATCCTCGCCAACGAGGATTACGCCGTTCCCGCCGGGGTCAAGTGCCAGCTGCAGTTTGACGCCGCCCCCCAGCACGCCGACACCGACATCGGCGCCTCCCTGCGCGCCGCCAAGAGTGGCCGCAGCCCCACCGAGGAAAGCGAGGAAGGCGGCAAGTGGGCCGTGATAGACACCGACAACCAGGGGGCAACCGAGAACGCCGCCGAAGCGGTGTCCGGGCAGTAGTGCACCGGCATGAAGCGTCCATCCCGGAGACGGCCCTTTGGCCTGGAGCGCATGGAGCCGCGCATCCTGCTCTCGGCGGACGCTTTGGGTGGCGCGCTAGACGCCGACTCACTGGGCGGCGACAAGACTGACCCCATTGCCGCAGGTACCGCGGAACGCCTGGACGCCCTGCTCGCCTCTCTCCCTAAACAGCGCGACGGCGATAGCGTCGACCTGGACAACCTGGGCGACTTCCTCAGCAAAGACCTGGACCAGGACGATTCACGCCTGGAGCTGGTGTTTGTCGATGCTTCAGTTGAAGACTACGAAACCCTGATTGAAGGCCTGAGCGCTGACCGCAGCGACAGCGACTTTCAGGTCCACGTGCTGGATGCAAGCCGCGACGGCATCGAGCAGATCAGCGCGGTGCTGGCGGAGCAGGACGGCGTCGATGCCATCCACATACTGAGCCACGGTAGCGACAGCGGCCTGCAGTTAGGCAGCAGCTGGCTCGACCAGGACAGCCTGGGCGGCTACCGCGACAGCGTCAGCGGTTGGGCGGCGGCTCTAGATGCCGAGGCAGACATACTGCTGTACGGCTGTAACCTCGCCGCCAGCGACCGCGGCATCGCCCTGCTCGACTCGCTGGCGGAATCCACCGGCGCCGACATCGCCGCCAGTGACGACCTGACCGGCAGTGCCGCCCTGGGCGGCGACTGGCAGCTGGAATACAAGGCCGGCGAAATTGAAACTCTGATCGTCGCCAACCAGCAGATCGTGCAGTGGAGTGGGACGCTGGCCACGGCCACATTGAACCCGGTCGCCGACACCTGGCTGAATGAGGTCAACCAGGGCGACAACTACGGGGCAGACAACACCCTGGTGATGGGTTCCAATGCAGCGACGGGCGGCGTCGATGAAGATCACCGGGTCTTGCTGCAATTCGACCTGTCGAGTATCCCGGCCGGTGCGACCATCACCGACGCAACATTGCGCGTTTTTCTCGAGGAATACGATGACGTTGCAGGCGGCCTTTTTGCCACCTCGGACGTCGAGGTCGATGCGTATTTGGTTGACGAGGCCTGGATCGAGGCCGCTGCCAACTGGAACCAATACGACGGCACGAATCCGTGGAGCACGGTTCCCGGGGACGGGACCCAGGTTGGTAACGGTTGGATAGAGAACAATCCACCCGGATACAACTTCAACCTGGCGATCAACGACTACCGTGAGATCACCGGTCTTGCCTCGCTCGTGCAGGACTGGATCGACGGCACCACCGCAAACAACGGCATTGCGCTAAATGCCTTCAAGGGCGCTGAAACCGCCGGCGCGGCCGTGCCGACGCTGACCTTTACCAGCTCGGAGGCGGGAATCAACATGCCCGAGCTGGTGGTTACCTACACACCAAACTCTGCACCAACCCTGTCCGGGTTTGGTGACGTGGTCGATACGATCAATGAAGACACCGAGGTCGAGATCACGTTTACCGAACTGGCCGCGCAGGGCGACGAGAACGACATCGATGGTACGGTCGACGCCTTCGTCGTCAAGTCGGTTGACAGCGGGACGCTCCGGATCGGGGCCGACCCGGGCAGCGCATTGGCCTGGACGCCGGGCGGAAACGACACGATCGACGCAACGAACAATGCCTACTGGATTGCAGACGAACATGCCAACGGCACGCTCGACGCTTTCGCTGTGGTCGCACAAGACGATGACACGGTCGAATCGACAGGCAATGTCGTTGCCCAGGTCTCGGTGACCGCGGTCAACGATGCGCCCGTCAACACAGTACCCCTGGCCCAGAGCACAGTGGAGAACACCGTGCTGGTGTTCTCATCGGTTAACGGCAACGCCATTACCGTCAGCGACGTGGATACAGGGGGTGGCAATGTAGAGGTCACCCTGACCGCCACCAACGGCACGGTCTCCATCACGGGCGCCGCCGGCGATCCCATCCAGGTCAACGACACCACCTCAGGCGAGCAGACCGGCATTGCCATCGACCGCGCAGCGGACGGCAGCATGGTGGCGGTCTGGGCCGACACAGACAGTGGCGGTGATATTTTCGCCCAGCGCTATGACGGTGACGGCAATGCCGTAGGCACCCCATTCCAGGTCAACAGTACCACCGCCAATGAACAGCTGGACCCGAGTGTCGGCGTGGATGACAGCGGTAATTTCGTTGTGGTCTGGCAGGGCAAGGACCAGGGCGGAGACCCGGCCGAGGGCATCTATGCCCAGCGCTATGACAGCGACGGCAATACCCTGGGCGGTGAGTTCCGGGTCAATACGGAAACCGCGAACGAACAGACGGCGCCGGAAATCGCCATGGATGCGGACGGTGACTTTGTCATCGTCTGGGTCAGCAAGGACCAGGACGGCAGTGCCGAGGGTGTCTACGGCCAGCGCTACAACAGCGCCGGCGTGGCCCAGGGTGGTGAATTCCGCATCAACTCCGAGACCAACAACGAACAGTGGCAACCCGCCGTGGCCATGGATGACAGTGGCAACTTCGTGGTGACCTGGGCCAGCAAGGACCAGGGCACCGACAGCAGCTTTGGCGTCTTTGCCCAACGTTACAACGCTGCCGGTGTTGCCCAGGGCAGTGAATTCCAGGTCCACGCCTCACGCAGCACCGAACAGCAGGCGCCGAGGGTGGCGATGGATTCAGACGGCGATTTCGTCATCGTCTGGGAGAGCAAGGACCAGCCTGGTGATGCCAGCTTTGGAGTCTACGGCCAGCGCTATGACGGTAGCGGCGTGGCACTGGGTGGCGAGTTCCGGGTCAACACCACTACCGGCGGTGAACAGATGGCGCCCGATGTGGCCATGATGCCGAGTGGAGGGTTTACCGTGGTCTGGGAGAGCCCCGACGGCGATGGCTCAGGTATCTTTGCCCAGGAATATGACGCTGCCGGTAATACCGTGAGCGGAGAGACTCGCGTCAACCTCGGCACCTCCGGGCCCCAGTTTGGAGCGCGTATCGCCATGGACGGCACCGGCGACTACATTGTCGCCTGGAACGGCGAATCACCTTCCGACACCGACGGTACTTCCGCCCAGCGCTTCCTGTCCTCACAGGGCGGCATCAGCTTTACCACCGGTGACGGCAGCAAAGACACCACGATGACCTTCAGCGGCAGTGTGGCGGATATCAACAACGCTCTGGATGGCCTGGTATTCAGCCCCACCGCCAACTACACCGGCAGCGCCAGCCTGCAAATTGTGACCAGCGACCTGGGCAACAGCGGTGCTGGCGGCGTGCAGACCGATGACGACACCATCGACATCAGCGTCCTGGACGCCGGCACGCCGGATATCGATCTCGATGGCGACAATAGCGCCGGCGCCGCCGACCCCAATTTCACCGCCAGTTTTGTCGAAGGCGGCGGGCCGGTTGCGATAGCAGATGCCGATGCCACGATTACTGATAACGGCGCCCCCACTCCCAACCTGGTTTCTATGACAGTGGTACTGACCAACCCGCTGAACGGCGCGGACGAGGTGCTGACGGCCGATACAACCGGCACAAGCATCACCGCCGTCTGGAACAGTGGACTTGGCAGGCTAAGTCTGGAGACCGCCACGCCGCAGCCACTGGCGGACTTTGAGCAGGTGCTGCGAACCGTTACCTACGACAACGCGGCTGACAACCCCGACATCACCGATCGCATAATCACCTTCCAGGCCTTTGACGGGGTCGGCAACAGCAATCTTGCAACCACCGTGGTAAGCGTCGAGGGCGTCAACGACGCACCGGTGGTCACGGCCCCGGGTGCCGCACTGACCGCCACCGAGCAGACCGCTCTTGTTATCCATGGCACCGGCTTCTCCGTCAACGACGCCGATGCCGGAGACGGAATTCTTCAAGCCACCCTGACCGTGGACCACGGCATCATCCAGGTGGCCAGCGGCGACTCCGGCGTAACCGTGGTCAGCGGCAACGACAGCGATACCGTCACACTGTCCGGCACGCGCTTTGAGCTCAATGACCTGCTGACCGGCACAGGTACGGGTACCGTCAACTACCTGGCAGACAGCGATGACCCGCTCCCATCGACCACCTTCAAGGTCGAAGTGAACGACCTGGGTAATACTGGCACTGATCCAGGCCTGACGGGCGACGCCCTGTCAGAGGCGGGAAGCGCCAGTGTCACCGTTGATATTCTGTCGGTCAACGATGCACCCACGTTCACAGCGGTTGCGCTTGACACGCCGTTTGTCGGCGGTGGCAGCCCTGTCAGTGTCTTCGGCGGCACATCTGTATCAACGATAGAAGTCGGGCAGACCATTACCGGACTCACGGTCGAGGTATCCGGTGTAGTTCCCCCGCCAGGCACCGACCAGAAACTGACCATCGACGGCCTGGAAATCACGCTCAGCAGCACGCTGGTCGGCTCCCAGGGCGCGACTACAAATTTTACCGACGTCACGATGACTAACAGCGGCAACGTATTCACCCTGGTCTTTACGGGAGGCACGGGTACGGCGGCCGACATCGAGGCGACCATTGACGGCATTGCCTATCAACACAACAGTGTTAGCCCCAGCGGCGGTTCTCGTAGCGTCGAGATCCTGCAGATCGTAGACAGCGGCGGCACCCTGGACGGCGGCGAGAACACCACGAACCTCACCGGGATTGTCTCCACGCTTGCCAACGCCGCCGGTAGCGTGCCGAGTGTCGACCTGAACGGCAGTGCGGGCGGCAACGACTACGCTTTCACATTCAACGAGGGGGATACCCCCCAGCCGATCGTTGATGCCGGCACCGACGTCACTGATCTGGACGACACCAGCCTGGTGCATGTCGAGCTCACCGTACGCGGAGTGGCAGATGGCGCCGACGAAGAACTAACCATTGGCGATCTGACCTTTGCCCTGGACGCAGCGGATTTCACCAATGCCAGCGTCAACATTGCCGGCGATACCTTCACAGTGGACTGGATCCAGGCAACGGGCGTCGCCACCATCACGCTGAACAGTGGTGAGATGACCCTGGCCCAGACAGAAGCCACCCTGCTCTCTACCGGCTACCAGCACACTGACGACAACGACCCCACCGCGGGCGACCGTTTCATCGACGTCAGGGTCAACGACGGAGACACGGACAGTGCATTGGTCAGCACCACGATTACGGTCGAGGCGATCAATGACGCACCGACCCTGACTGCACCAGGCGCGAGCCTGAGTGTGAACGAGGACGTGCTGCTCAACATCCACGGTCAGGGCTTCAGCGTTACTGAAATCGACGAGGCAGGCGCCACTGTCGCCGCCACCCTGCGTGTCGATGAGGGCACTATCACAGTGGCCGAAGGCGATTCCGGCGTCGTGATCACGGCCGGCAATGACAGCGACACCGTCACCCTGTCCGGCACGGTGGCAGAATTAAACAACCTGCTCACCGGCGCAGGCACCGGCACTATCCGCTACCTGAGTGACCCGGTAGAACCTCTGGCGACCGCCACTTTCGAGGTTGTGGTCAACGATCTCGGCAATAACGGCACCGACCCGGGCCTGACCGGAGACGGCACTTCCGAAGAAGGCAGCGCCTCGGTCAGCATCGATATAAACCCCATCAATGATCGGCCAACTCTAACGACCACCGGTACCGACAACAGCTTCGTGGGTGGCGGTGCCGCGGTGTCGATTTTCACCGGCACCACGGCATCCACCATCGAGGCAAGCCAGACCTTTATCGAATTCGACCTGCAGGTTTCCAGCGTGGTGCCTGCCAACACTGGCGATGAAGTCGTCATCATCGACGGCACCAGTATTGTTCTTAACGAGGGCAATACCGGCAGCACCACCAACTTCACCAGTTATACGGTGACCCGCGCGGCGGACGTGTACACCATTGAGTTCAGCGGCGGCAGCATTGACGGTGCGACCCTGGGCGGCCTGCTCGACGGTGCCAGCTACCGCCACGACAACCCGACACCCGCCGGCGGCGATCGGGTTGTGGAAATCACCCGCATCAGGGACAGCGGCGATACCGCCGGGCCTGGCCATCACACCACCAACCTTACCGGCCAGACCTCTACGCTGCGGCTGGACGTCCTGCCGGACCTGAGCGGCGCAGGCGGCACGCTCGCCTATACCGAAGACGATGGCGTGCAGGTCATCGACAACGCCCTTACCGTTTTCGACCCCGACGATGCGGACATGGAAGGTGCCACCATCACCATCAGCGGCGGCTATATTCCAGGAGAGGACGTACTGGACTTCACGCCGGTGGGCGGCATCACCGGCAGCTTCGACGGCATCACTGGCGTGCTCACGCTTAGTGGCATCGAATCCAAGGCGGACTACGAGGCGGCACTGGAATCGGTCACCTACACCAACACCAACCTGTTGAACCCCGACGAAGGTGATCGCACCATTACCTGGGTGGTTACCGACAACGGCGGTGCCAGCAGCTCGGCGCCGGTTACCAGCACCATCACCGTAACGCGAGCCAACGATACCCCCAGCGCAGCTAACGACAGCAACGCACTGGACGGCAGCGAGAACGCAACCAGCGGAGTTCTCAACGGTGTACTGCTTGGGAATGACAGCGATCCGGATATCGGCGACAACCTGTCGCTTACCGAGATCAACGGCGTGGCGCTCACTGGTGGCACCCAGACCATTCCCGTCGTCAATGGCCGGGTCGAAATCGATGCCCTGGACAACATCACTTTCACTCCGGATACCGACTACTTCGGCGCGGTGAGCTTTGCCTACACGGTGGAGGACACCAGTGGCGTCAGCGATACCGCCACCGCCAGCGGCACCATTGCCAACGTCAATGATGCGCCGTTTGGCGGCATCAGCATTTCCGGCGTGGCCGCGGAAGACGAAACCCTGGGTCTGGATGTCTCTGGCCTGGGCGACGCCGACGGCGTCGGCACGCTGAACTACCAATGGTTCCGGGATGGCGTCCCCGTGAGCACGAGCGCCGACTACCTGCTGGGCGACGATGATGTCGGCGCCCTGATCAAGGCTCAGGTCAGCTATGTCGACGGTGGTGGCACCACAGAGACTGTTGCCAGCGCCGCTGTGGGACCGATCGCCAACGTCAATGACGCGCCCACAGGCTCAGCGACCGTTCTGGGCGATGCCCTCGAAGGGGAAACCCTGACAGTGGATGCCAGCAGCATCGCGGATGACGACGGTATGGGCAGCCTCAACTACCAGTGGCTGCGAGACGGCACGCCGGTAGCAGCGGCGACCGGCAGCAGCTACCTGCTGGGTGCCGACGATATCGGTGCCGTCGTGTCGGTTAGCGTCAGCTACACAGACGGCCAGGGCACGGTGGAGAGCCTGACCAGCGACAACTCCGCAGTCGTGGCAGAGCTGATCCCGACGCCTGAGCCCGAACCTGAACCCGAACCTGAACCCGAGCCTGAGCCTGAGCCCGAACCGGAGCCCGAGCCGGAGCCCGAACCCGAGCCGGAACCTGAACCGGCTCCTGCGCCCACACCGGCTCCCGCGCCGGAACCGATGCCGGAGCCCGAGTCCGGCTCGGTGGACGAACCTCGTACCTCTCCTACGATTTTCCCCGACACTGCCGGCTCGAGCGGTAGAGGAGTCGGCCCGGTGGCATCGCTGCCGGTTGACGATACACCCGCGAGTGATATTACTGCCGGCGACCCGCTGCCCGAACCCGCCGAAGAGCCGGAGCCGGAGGCGGCGCTAGAAGATAACAGCGCAGGCTCTACTGGCGCTGAAGCAGAGGAGACCGACGAGGGCGGCGTCACCCTCGACGCGCGCATGATAGAGCAGGGCCGCAACAACATATTCGCCGCCGGTTTCTCCAGCTCCGGCACAACTGCCGACATTGGTTCAGTAGTACTGGATGTCGCCCTGGATGACGGCCAGATCCTGCAGGTTGCCCTTATCGACGATACGCGGCCTGAGCTGCGAGACCAGTCGGTAACCCAGGTGGACGTGCAGGTGGTGGCCTTTGAGCGGCTGCGCAGCCTGTCCGGCTCCCTGGGGGACATCAATGCTTTCCTGAGCGATGGTGGCTTCGTTGACGGTATCGACCAACTACGGGAAGAAGTGATCGAGGAGACTCGCCTGCAGAAACTGGTGGTCGGCAGCGGCTTTGCTATCTCCGGCAGCCTGTCCGTGGGCTACGTGATCTGGGCAGCGCGCAGCGGCATTCTATTGAGCAGCCTGCTCTCCTCGATGCCTGCCTGGCGCTTTATCGATCCGTTCCCGGTGCTGTCGACAGGTAACCTGCTCGCCGAGGACGACGAGAACGAGGAATCCCTGGCCTCGATTGCCGCCGGTGAAGGGGTCGCCGCACCGGAAGACGAGGAGGCGGAACATGCTTAGCCGCCTGACCGCCAACTGGAGCGCGACCACGCGTATCGCCATGGGCCAGATCAGTATCCTCACAACGCTGGTGCTGGTGGCCTCATTCTTTGAAATCATCCCCAACCGCAATGAAGCGGTACTGCAGGGGCGTGCTGCCATGGCGGAAGTCGCAGCCCTCAACACCTCGATACTGGTGACCCGCTCAGACCTGCGCCGCATCGACGCCAACCTGCAGCTGCTTACTAACCGCCATGACGAACTGCACAGCGCCGCCGTGGTGAAGGTAGACGGCAGCGTGGTCTCAAGCACCGGCGATCACCAGCCGGCGCCGGTAGGAGAAGACGCAGCCAAAATCCCTGGTCGGATCACGGTGCCGATCTGGTCGGGAGAGAAGGAATGGGGCCGCGTGGAACTGCAGTTCGAACCACTGTTGCCGCAGGGCTGGTTGCACATGGTCTACCACCCGCTGACGCACCAGGTGGCCTTTTTCGCCATCATCTCCTTTCTGCTGTTCTACTGGTACCTGGGCAGGATGCTGAAAATGCTCGACCCCTCCCAGGCGATTCCGGACCGGGTGCGCACCGCGCTCGACACCATGGCGGAAGGTCTGCTGGTGCTGGACGGCAAGCAGAACATCGTGCTCTCCAATAGCGCCTTTGCCGAGACGGCAGCGGAACCCGCAGACGCACTGATCGGTCGCAACATCGGCCAGTTCGACTGGCAGTTCGAAGCCGACTCAGCCTTTGATGCCATGCACACACCATGGGACAAGGCCCTGGAGACCTCTACGCCGCTGGTGGGCGAGCGAGTGCGGTTGCGCAGCGCAGACGGTGAGTTGATGACCTTCATGACCAACTCCTCGCCGATCATGGCCGGCCCCCACTCCACCGTGGGCGTGCTGGTGAGCTTCGACGATATCAGCGAGCTGATGGAAAAAGAGGTGGAGCTGCGCAAGTCGAAGGAAGAAGCCGAGGTGGCCAACCGCGCCAAGAGCGACTTCCTGGCTCACATGAGTCACGAGATCCGCACCCCGATGAACGCCATCATGGGGTTCACCGAGGTACTGAAGCGCGGTTACGGCAAGCAGAATGCCAACCCGAACAAGCACCTCGACACCATTTCCCGCAGCAGCGCGCACCTGCTGGGCCTGATCAATGACATTCTCGACCTGTCCAAGGTCGAGGCCGGACAAATGGATATCGAAAAGGTGGCCTGCGCGCCCCACCGCATCATCAGGGACGTGATGGAGATCGTTCGCGTCAAGGCCGATGAGAAAGGCCTGTATGTGAAGTTCGAGCCCGAGGGCCCGCTGCCGGCAGAGGTCATGTCAGACCCGGCCAAGCTGCGGCAGATCCTCACCAATCTGCTGGGCAACGCCATCAAGTTCACCGAGACGGGCGGCATCACGGTGCGCACTGGTATCGAGAGCAGCGGTGGCGACCACATCCTGACCATGGAGGTGGAAGATACCGGTATCGGCATGAGCCCGGAGCAGGTGAGCCATGTGTTCGAGGCCTTCAGCCAGGCCGACAGCTCCATCACCCGCCGCTTTGGCGGCACCGGCCTCGGACTGACGATCAGCAAGCGCTTCGCACAGGGCCTGGGCGGCGATATTGTCGCCTCCAGCGTTGAGGGCCAGGGCAGTACCTTTACCACCACGGTCAACCTCGGCCGACTCGAAGATGCAGAATGGCTGCAGCCGGAACAATTGCTCGCGGATGAACAGGCCGTGGCCGCAACCGACGCCGTGACGTGGCGACTACCCTACTCCACCGTACTGGTGGTGGACGACGGCGCCGAGAACCGCGAGCTGCTGCAGGTGGTGCTGGAAGACCAAGGCCTCGAGGTCATCACCGCAGTAAACGGCCAGGAGGCGCTCGACCTGGTCGAGTCTGCCGATATCACCCTGATGGACGTGCAGATGCCAGTGATGGATGGCTTCACGGCGGTGGGCCTGATGCGCGAACGCGGTATCGACAAGACCGTGGTGGCGCTGACCGCCGACGCTATGGAAGGTGCGGAACAAAAGTGCCTGGACGCCGGCTACAGCCGCTACCTGACCAAGCCGGTAAATATCGACCAACTGCTTGCCGTGCTGGCGGAAGAGCTGGGTGCCACCCATACAGGGGCGGCCGCAGCAGATGCAGAGACGACACCGGCTCAATCCCCTGAGTCCATGCTGGGCACCGCAGCCCGCACTGAAAATGCAGCAGAAACTGCCGATAAACAGACTATGGACAACAACAAGGCAAGACGGGCTAAAGCGACCCCGTACGGCCCGCCGATCTACTGCAGCCTGCCCCTGGGAAATGCGCGCCTGCGCGAAATCGCGGACAGCTTCCTGCAGGGCCTCGACGCGCAGATTCAGTCCATGCGCGAGGCTGAAGCGGCGGGCGACCTGGAACAAGTGGCCGCGGTTGCGCACAAGCTGAAGGGAACAGCGGGCTCCATGGGCTTTCCAAGCATGACCCACCCCGCCGGCGAACTGCAGGACGTCGCCAGGGCCGACAATCGTGATGCCTGTGTGCCCCTGATCGCCGTGCTCGACGCCCTGGCGGGACGCTTCCGGCTTGAGCCGGACAGCGACGAAGACCAGAACAGCCAGACGCCGGGCTCGGCCGCCGCGATGGTTGAGCTGTTACCGGAATCCATATCGTCGACGCTGGCCGGGCGTGGGGAACGCTTCGACAGCATTATCGTCGCCTTTGCCAGCAAGCTTGGCAGCCAGCTCGACGCCATGGACCAGCACCTGGCCAACGGTGACCTGGAAGCACTGGGCAAACTCGCGCACTGGCTCAAGGGCTCGGCCGGCAGCGTCGGCTTCGGCAGTTTCACCGATCCCGCGACAACGCTGGAGCAGGCCATCGGGCAAGGTGACTCTGCGCTGGCGGCAGAGCAAATCAGCTATGTCAGGGAGATGAGCCGGCGAATCGTAGTACCTGAGTTAGCCGGTGAAAGCGCTGACCAGAGGCAGGCTGGACCATGAACGCACAACAGACTACCACTGTAGCGTCCAGCACCTACCAGCAGGGGCAGAACGAGTTTCGCGATGACATCATCATGATGGTCGACGACGAGCCGCTGATGCTGGAAGTACTGGAGGTCTACCTGCAGGAACAGGGCTACCGCCACTTCATCGCCGTCAACGATTCCACCAAGGCCGTCGACACCATCCTGCGAGAGCGCCCGGACTGCGTATTCCTGGACCTGAACATGCCGGAGGTAGACGGCTTCGAAATCCTGGAGCGCATCCGCTCCACGCCGGAGATACAGCACCTCGCGGCAATCGTGCTTACTTCCGATACCGATCCGGAAACCAAGCTGAAGGCGTTGGAGCTGGGCGCCACTGATTTTCTCGAGAAGCCCATCGACTCCAGTGAACTGTTGCTGCGACTGCGCAACACCCTGCGCGCCAAGGCCTACCAGGACCAACTGACCTACTACGACGCGCTGACGCGGCTGCCCAATCGGACTTTCTTCCTCGAGCGCCTGCAGGCCAGCGTGGAACATGCCAGGGAACGCCACGCCGACCTGGCGCTGCTAATGGTGTCGATCGATCGTTTCCAGCGCGTGAATGACAGCCTCGGGCCGATGGCAGGCGATGAAATCCTCAAGCACATGGCGGGCCGACTGCGGAAACTGGTCAACGACGCCGGCGTCGATGCACACAAAAGCCAGGACTATGGCGATCAGGTACTGGCGCGCATGGGCGGAGACGAGTTTGCCATTGCCCTGCCCGGCCGGCTGACCCGGTCCGAGGTCATGGACCTGGCCGAGGAAATTCGCGAGGAGGTGCGCAAACCCTTCGAGTACCAGGGTCACCAGGTATTCCTCACCGCAAGCCTGGGTATGGCACGTTATCCGCACGATGCCGGTGAGCCGGGTGTCCTACTCAAGAGTGCCGGCGCCGCGAGGGAGCTTGCCAGGCAAGCTGGTGGCGACGTGCTACAGCAGTACACAAAGGAAATGACCGCCAATGCCGATGCCCGCCGCAGCCTGGAGGCGGAGTTGCATACGGCGATCAAGAAGCATCAGCTGGCGTTGCATTACCAGCCCCAGATCGACACCAGCACCGGCAAGATGATCGGTATGGAAGCCCTGGTGCGCTGGCATCACCCCCGCCGCGGCATCATCATGCCCGACCAGTTCATTCCCCTGGCGGAGGAGAATGGCCTGATCGTCGAAATCGATGCCTGGGTGCTGAAGTACGCCTGCACCAAGACCCGAGCCATGCACAAGGCCGGGTTCCGCGACCTGAATATCTCCGTCAATGTCTCGGCCCGCCAGTTCGGCAACCCGGACCTGGTCTGGTCAGTCGCCGACGCCTGCTCAGAAGCGGGACTGGCGCCGCGCTTCCTGACCCTGGAGATCACCGAGAGCCTGGTGATGGAGGATACCGAGGCGGCGGCGAAGATGCTGCGCCAGCTCAAGGATATCGGGATAACGGTTTCCATTGACGATTTCGGCACCGGGCACTCGTCGCTCGCTTATCTCAAGCGTTTTCCGATCGACGAGTTAAAAATCGATCGCTCCTTTATCACCGAGATTCCAGACAACGAAGACGACGCCGCCATCGTCAAGGCGGTGATCGCCATGGCGCACACACTGGACCTGCGAGTGGTGGCCGAGGGTGCGGAGACCCAGTCACAGCTCGACTTCCTGAAGCTGAATCACTGCCACGCCGCCCAGGGCTATGTGATCTCCAGGGCCCTCCCCGAGCGGGAGTTCATCGCCTTCGCTATGAAAAACCTGGGGCCGGGCCGACGTGAAGCGGCTACTCCGTCGCCGGGCACAAAGCCACCCCACGCGACAACAGAGTCGAGCGGATCATGAACGGCGATCAGTTTCCAAGAGCCCGCTCCAGCAGCGCCGAACAGGGTGTGGAGCACGAGGATTTTTACAACGACATCATCATGATGATTGATGACGAGCCGTTGATGCTCGGCATCCTCGAGGTCTACCTGGTGCAGGCTGGCTACCGCAACTTCATCGCCCTCGAAGATTCGACCAGGGCGGTTGAACTGATCAAGCAGGAGAAGCCCGACTGCGTGTTCCTCGACATTCATATGCCGGAAGTCAACGGCTTCGAAGTCCTGGAAGCGTTGCGTGCCGACCCGGAGACCCGTCAGCTTTCGGTAATTATCCTGACTTCCGATACCGACCCGTCCACCAAGCTCAAGGCGCTGGAGATGGGCGTCACGGACTTCCTCGAGAAACCGGTGGACTCCAGCGAGCTGGTGCTGCGCCTGCGCAATGCACTGATCGCCAAGGCCTACCGGGACCAGCTTACCTACTACGACGGCCTGACCCGGCTTCCCAATCGTGCCCTGTTCCAGCAGCGCCTGGAAGCCGGCGTCACCAGCGCACAGCGCAGCGGCAGCGGGCTGGCGCTGATGGTGGTCTCCATCGACCGCTTCCAGAACGTCAACGACAGTCTCGGCCCGATGGCCGGTGACGCGGTACTTGTCCAGATTGCCCAGCGCCTCGGGGAAGTCACCCGGGAAGCGGGCTATGACCAGCGCAAGGGCCAGGAAGGCACCGCGCGCTGTCTGGGACGGCTGGGCGGTGACGAGTTTGCCATCTCACTGCCAGGCCTGGTCAGCGAAGAGCAGATTGCCGAAATCGCCTCCCAGATCACTGACGTTATGAAGAAGCCCTTCGTGGTAGACGGCGAGGAGGTTGTGTTGACCGCCAGCCTCGGCATTGCGCGTTTTCCCGACGACAGTATCGAGGCGAGCCAGCTACTCAAGCACGCTGGTGCTGCCAAGGAAGCGGCCAAGAAGGACGGGCGCAACACGCTGCAGTACTACACCTCGGAATTTACCGACCAGGCCAATGAGCGCCGCAGCCTGGAGGCCGACTTGCACAAGGCCCTGGAAAGCCGCCAGCTGCGACTGCACTACCAGCCCCAACTCGATGCAGGCACCAATCGAGTCACCGGCATGGAAGCGCTGGTGCGCTGGCGCCACCCCAAGCGCGGCCTGGTGCAACCGGACCAGTTCATCCCACTGGCCGAGGAAAACGACCTGATCATCGCCATCGACAGGTGGGTGATCGAAGAGGCCTGTCGCCAGACCCGGGCCTGGCACCTGGTCGGCTACGACGGCCTGCAGGTCTCGGTAAACGTGTCCGCCAGGCAGTTCAGCCAGCCCGACCTCGCCAGCCAGATCGCGGAGGCCTGTAGCCGTGCCGAGCTGCCCCCCTCCAGCCTCACCGTGGAACTCACCGAGAGCCTGGTGATGGGTGACCTCGACAAAACCTCAAGCCTGCTGCATGAACTCAAGGACATCGGCGTTACCATTTCGGTGGACGATTTCGGTACCGGCTATTCTTCACTGGCCTACCTGAAGCGCTTTCCTATCGACGAACTGAAAATCGATCGTTCCTTTGTCAGCGGCGTGCCCGAAAACCATGAAGACTCCGCTATCGTCAGCGCGATCGTCGCCATGGCGCGCTCGCTGGGTCTGGACATCGTGGCCGAGGGTGTGGAAACCAGCGAACAGCTGCAATTCCTCAAGCAGCTCGACTGCGACCGCTTGCAGGGCCTGTTGTTGGCTGCCCCCCTGCGCGACGCCGAATTCTTCAGCTTCCTTGCCAAGAACTGGAATCAGCTTGATTAATCCGGGTACTCTTGGCGACAAAATCATCGCCGGAGCACCCAGTGGATAATAACAACACCAAGCCCTCCTTCAGCGCACGTGCGCTGGCCGCCATAGAACGAACCGGCAATCGCCTGCCCGACCCGGCCATGTTGTTTGTGGGCCTGCTGGTGCTGGTATGGATGATCTCCTTCTTTCTGTCCTATGTGGAGTTCTCGGCAGTCGATCCGCGCAGCGGCGAGCCGGTGCGGGTGGTCAACCAGCTCTCCGGTGAGTCACTGACACAGTTCATGTCCACCATGGTCAGGAACTTCGCCCACTTCCACCCGATCGGCGTGGTGCTGGTGGCCATGCTGGGCATCGGTGTGGCCGAGCACACCGGCTTCATCAACAGCGCCCTGCGCGCCATGCTGCGTGTCACTGCCCGCTGGCTGCTCACCCCCATGATCATCATGGTCGGCATTGTCAGCCACACCGCGGCCGATGCCGGCTACGTGCTGGTGATCCCGCTGGGGGGCGTGATCTTCTTCGCCGCCGGTCGCCACCCGCTGGCGGGCATCGCGGCGGCCTTTGCCGGTGTCTCGGGGGGCTTCTCCGCCAATTTCATTCCCGCGGCCATCGACCCGATGCTGCAGGGGATTACCCAGTCGGGCGCGCAGATTCTTGACCCCGCCATCACGCTCAACCCGCTTAACAACTATTTCTTCACCGCCACGTCTTCGCTGCTGATTATCGGCCTGGGCTGGCTGATCACCGACCGCTTCGTGGAACCGAGGCTGTCTGACCATCCCCTGGATGACGACATCGAGGAGATGCACAGCATGGAAGCGCTGGAGGCCCACGAGTCCCGCGGCCTGCGCTACGCCCTGTGGGCAATGCTGGGCGGCATCCTGCTGCTGGTAGCCAGCGCCTGGCCGGATGATTCCTCCTGGCGCGGCCCCACCGGTTCACTGACCGAGCTGGGGGCACCGCTGATGGCATCGATTGTGCCGCTGATCTTTCTGCTGTTTGTGCTGCCCGGCATCGTCTACGGCATCGGCGCCGGCACCGTGCAGAGCTCGCGCGACGTGATCGCCGGCATGACCAAGGCCATGGAGAGCATGGCCTACTACCTGGTGATCATGTTCTTCATCGCCCAGTTCATCTACGCCTTCGGGCAGTCCAACCTGGGCGTGTTGATGGCGCTGGAAGGTGCTGCCGGTCTCAAGGCGTTGGGCCTGCCCTCGGGCCTCACCATTGCCGGCGTGGTGGTACTGACCGGCCTCCTCAATCTGTTTATCGGCTCGGCCTCGGCCAAGTGGGCGCTGCTGGCGCCGATTTTCGTACCGATGCTGATGGAGCTGGGGATTTCGCCGGACCTGACCCAGGCCGCCTACCGTGTGGGTGACTCGACCACCAACATCATCACGCCGCTGATGCCCTACTTCCCGCTGGTGGTGGTGTACTGTCAGCGCTACATCAAGAGCACCGGCATCGGCACCGTAACGGCGATGATGTTGCCCTTCTCGCTGACCTTTATCGTGACCTGGACGATATTCCTGCTGGTGTACTGGGCGATCGGCATACCGCTGGGACTGCAATCCAGCTACAGCTACGGCTGAGGCTTACTCGCGGGGCGTGGCCGCCTGTGCCGGCAGGTAGCAGTCTTCGGCGACGGTCGCCATCAGATCCATGGTGGCGCTGGAAAACTGCGGCCCCAGGAGAATCTCCGGCTGCGCCGGGTCGTAGTGTGAACTCAGGCTCTGCACCACCTGTTGCCGCATCCAGGGATTGCCGCTGGTGCCCGCGGCCATTGGGTCACTGCGAGTTGCCACCAGGCCGCCGGGCACCCGCACCACGCTGCTCTCGGAACCCATCTGTATGCGGCTGCCCGGGGCATCGGGGTAGCCGATTCGATCCAGCTTCTTCGGAGGCAAGGCATTGGTAATACCGACCCCACCGAAGGTGGCGAAGCCGTGCAATTTCAGGAAGGCGTAATTGAAGCGCCAGGCCTGGGGGTCCGGCAGGCGGGCCCACTCCGCAGGGTAGGCCAGGCAGTCAACTGAGTAAAACTGCTGGGCAGCCATACCTAACAGGGTGACAAACACGATGTCGCTGCTGGCGTTGCCGTCCCTGTCCAGCAGGCAGTTGGCGGCCGTCAACAGCAGGCCCTGCCGGCCTATTACCACGGCCGCGCAACTCTCTGCATCACCACTGGCATTCACGAACAGCAGCCTGCCGATGGAGCTGTCGCCCTGGCGGCGCGGCTCGGTATATTCGAAAGCAGCGGGATCGATGGCGACCGGCAGCGCGCCGGGCACCGGCGCGGCACCTCGTGGCGGCAAGGGCAGAGATTCTGGCTTTCGGTCGAGCCAGTCCAGCACCGTCTTCAGGACCTGCTCCTCGTCGAAACGAACCATCACCGGCTCGGCCGACGTATGAAGAGGCAGTGACAGGCAGAATGCCAGTACCGCCAGCGAGATGTGTCGCACTCCCATGTTGTTCCTGTAGCGCTCTGGCCACCCGCGGCGACGTCTGCGCTTTATAATGATTGTCGGTGCCGAATATACCTCAGTTAGCACCCTGGTTTCAGTGAAACGGAGCACAAGAATTCCATGAAGTACCGCAGCATGGGCCGCACAGGCCTGAAGCTTTCCGAGCTCTCGTTCGGCTCCTGGGTCACCTTCAACAAGCAGGTGGATGCCGGGCAGGCAGAGCGCATGTTCGGCGCCTGCTTCGACGCAGGCATCAACTTCTTTGACAACGCCGAGGGCTACGAGCGCGGCCAGTCCGAGATTGTCATGGGACAGGCGCTAAAGGCCCTCGGGCGTTCCCGCGACAGCTACTGTGTGTCGTCAAAGGTGTTTTTTGGCAGCCATGAGAACCCGGCACCGACCCAGGTGGGCCTGAGCCGCAAGCATGTGACGGAAGCCTGCCACCAGGCCATGCAACGCCTGCAGGTGGACTACCTTGACCTGTATTTCTGCCACCGCGCCGACCCGGACACGCCCATCGGCGAGACTGTCTGGGCCATGCACAACCTGGTCACCCAGGGCAAAGTGCTGTACTGGGGAACCTCAGAGTGGAGCGCCGAGCAGATCGCCGAGGCCTGCGACTTTGCGCTGGAAAACCACCTCACACCGCCCAGTATGGAGCAGCCCCAGTACAACCTGCTGGATCGCAAGCGCTTCGAGGTCGAATACGCTCCAATCTTCAAGAAGTACGGCATCGGCACCACCACATGGTCGCCGCTGGCGTCCGGTGCGCTGACCGGTAAATACCTCGAGGGTATCCCGGCAGACTCCCGCGCCGCCCTGCCCGGCTACGAATGGCTGCGCGAGCGCATGGTGGAAAGTGAGCGCGGCGAGGAGCGCATGGCGCGGGTGCGCAAGCTGCTGCCTATCGCCGAACAGCTCGGCACCACCCCGTCAAAGCTGGCTATCGCCTGGTGCCTGCTGAATCCGAATGTATCGACAGTAATCCTCGGCGCCTCAAGGGTGGAGCAGTTGGAGGAAAACCTCGCCGCACTGGAAGTCTTGCCGCTACTCGACGATGAAGTCCAGAAGCAGCTAGCTGCCATTTGATGAACAAGCGCAGTAATCCACTCGACCGCTTCGCCGCCGACCTGCCGCCGGGCCGGCTCGACTGGATCGGGGTGCGACCGGCGCGGCGCGAGCCGCTGGTCTCACTACAACAGGTCGAGGCGATTGCCGGACTGGGTCTCGAGGGCGACCACCGGGTGACGAAAACGCCGGGGTCGGCGCGGCAGGTGACGCTGATCTCCCGGGAGTTTATCGAGCAGATCGAGCATTTCACCGGTCATGACAATATTGAAGCCGCGACCCTGCGGCGCAACCTGGTGATCTCCGGGATCAATCTCAATGCCCTGCGCCGGCAGCGGTTTCGGATTGGCGGCGCCCTGTTCGAGGCCACTGCCCTGTGCCATCCCTGCTCGCGTATGGAGCAGGCACTGGGCAAGGGCGGCGTCGCGGCCATGATCGGCCACGGCGGCCTGTGCGCGAAGATTATTGAAGCTGGCACCCTGCGGGTCGGGGACAGCCTCGAGGTGATTCCGCTGGTGGCCGATGCAACAGAGCCGGCCCGCCAGCGCGGCCTATTCTGACAGCGCCTTCACCCGGCTGCCGACAAAAACAATGCAGGCAGCGGCGACCAGGTAGGCGGCCAGCCCTACCCACAGCACACCCGAGTAATCATCACTGCTGACCGTGAGAGCCGCCGCGGTCGGCCCCAACCCTCCTCCCGCACCACTGGCGAGCCCACCGGCGGTCACCACTGCACCGCCGGGATCCATATCCGCCAGCAGTGACTGGATATAGGGCAAGGTGAAGGCCCAGGTAATACTGTGGATCGAGGCCCACAGCAGGAAGCTGGTGTAGTCCTGGGCCTGCAGCGTGAAGTACAGCGACACTGCGCCCACTGCAATGCCCAGCAATACCGGGCGCAGTGTCGCTGTACTTCACGCTGCAGGCCCAGGACTACACCAGCTTCCTGCTGTGGGCCTCGATCCACAGTATTACCTGGGCCTTCACCTTGCCCTATATCCAGTCACTG
>JASJBK010000016.1 GCA_030066555.1 Halieaceae bacterium | reverse complement strand
CCACCTCGTCACCGGGATTCAGCAGGCAACTCATCACCGAGTACAGGGCGTTGGTGGCGCCCGGAAAAATCGCTACCTCTTCCGGCGTACAGGGGTGCGACGAGGTAGCAGTCTCCAGGTCGGCCACCGCGCGTCGCAGCTTGATCTCGCCCAGCGCCGGCGAGTAGTGGGTCCGGCCTACGCGCAGGTGGCTGACGGCGTTGTCGATGATCGGTTCCGGGGTGCGGAAGTCCGGGTCACCCACACTCAGCAGGATCACGTCCTCGCCATTGTTCTTCATGGCCAGGGCGCGGTCGTGGGTTTCCCAGGCGCCGTTGTCCTGGTGGGTCAGGCGGTCGATCTGTTGGCTGAAGCGGGGTTCGAACATGCGGGGCATAGACTTGAAAAAAGGCCGCTAGCATACCCCAGCCGCGGCCCGGCGAACACGTCTACAGCCCCTTGACGTTGGCCCCCAGGGCTTCCAGCACCGGGCGCATTTCCCGGTAGGCCGCGGGCGTGCGGGTTAACGGGATACGCGGGTAGAGGTGATGAACGATGTGGTACTGCATGCCCATGGAGCCGATATTGCCCAGCTTCGAACGGAAGCTGCGAGTATCGCTGTAGCGACCTGTTTCAAGTCCCGGGTTGTGCGGCGCCCAGGACAAGTAGAAGTGCAGGTAGGTAATGCCGAGGTAACGCGGCAGCCACCACAGCAGCGCCGCCTCCAGGGCAAAGCCGCTCCAGGCCAGCGCGAACAGCGTGCCGTAGAACACCAGCTCATAGACCGCCGCCTCCGCCAGCAGGTCCTGACGCCCCTTGCGCTCCAGCGTCGCACCGTAGGCGTTCCTGCCACCGTAGGGCCGCGGTTGCCGGGTCTGGATGCTCGCCCAGATGGCGCCAAGCGGCGTGTCGGCATGGGTGCCATAGTCAGGGTCCAGCTCCGGGTCGTTGGCGTACTTGTGATGCTCCATGTGTGTCTCGCGGAGCACCCGGTAGGGCATCACCAGGGGCGCCGAGCTCACCGTGCCCACCAGCTCGTTGAGCCAGCGCAGCTTCTCCCCGGGGCGTGCAATAATCGAATGCTGGGCCTCGTGGGACGGCAGGTAGCACAGCATCATATTGATTGTCGCGACGATAAAACCTGCCCACAGCGGGATGATGTCCATGAACACCAGCGGCCACAGGGCCAGCCAGCAGGCCACATTGGCGAATGCCCACACCACCGCGATGGTAGGGAACCTGTTGAGGTGCCGGCGGGCAATCTCGCGCTCGACCTCGCGCAGTTGCTCTTCGGTCATGCTCGCGTAATCGGTCATACCCACCTCCCCCGCAGCTGCGCGACCAGGCCCAGCGCCGTGCCGACGGCCAGGCCGAACACCATTGGGCTCATGCCCAGTGGCGCAAGTACGCCCAGCGCTGCCAGCACCTGCGCGATCAGCGGTGCCAGAAAGCCAATGCCGAACAGCAGCGGCCCGTAGGCAAAAATTGAACGAAGTATTGGCATGGGCTTACCTCCCTGGGACGGCCTGCGAGTCAGCAAGCCAGCGCCTGTCTAGGATAACGTACCGCCGTCAACGCGAATATCCTCGCCATTGATATGGCGGCCGTCCTCGGAGGCCAGCATGGCGATCACGCCCGCCACAACCTCGGGGCCTTTGGGGCCGTCCAGTGAGCTGATGCGGGTGAGCTGCTCGCGACTGGGCATGTCCGGCATGGCGGGTGCCCTGGTCATGGCCGTCTGGATATCGCCCGGGCACACGCAGTTGGCGCGTATACCCTCCTTCGCATACTCCACGGCGATAGAGCGGGTCAGGGCCAGCACCGCGCCCTTGCTGGCGGCATAGGCCGCACCCCAGTGCAGGCCGGCAAGCCCGGCTGTCGATGCGGCATTGACGATGCTGCCGCCGCTGGCCTTGAGGTGCGGGATGGCGGCGCGGTTCATGAAGAAGGTGCCGTCGAGGTTGATGCCCAGCACCCGGGACCAGCTTTCGGCGCTGGTTTCATGGAAGCGCTCGAAACGCAGGATGCCGGCCATATGCACCAGCGCGTAGAGACTGCCGAGCTGGTCGACACAGGCCTGCACGCAGGCCTGCGCCTGGGCCTCGTCGCTGACATCGCAGCCGTGGGCTATGGCGCCGCCGCCGATCTCCCCGGCGGTGGCTTCGGCAGCCGCGAGGTCGAGGTCGGCACAGAACACCGTCGCGCCCTCCTCCGCCAGCCGCCGGGCTGTGGCCTGGCCAATACCGCTGCCGGCGCCGGTTACCAGCGCCACCCGGTTTTCAAATCGTTGCATGTCTCACTCCCTGTTCTTATTGTTGCCAGCCCTCGATCACCGTGAGCGTCAGGGAGTCGCGCTCACCGTGGAAGAAAGCTGCCAGCACGTCGGCAAAGACGTCTTGCGAGCATAGCGTATCGAACAGGGTCATGGAGGAACGCAGTTTAAGGGCATCGACCACACCGAGAATTTGTTCCGGTGCGGTATCGCGATGGCTCAGCAGCAGCTGGCAGCAGTCGCGCAGGCGCGTACCCAGGGTCGGGTGTGCGAGGTAGGCCCCGGCTTCTTCGAGCGAGCGAATCGCGTAGCGCTGCGCAGTCGCGCTGTGACCCAGCCCCACGACCTGCGGGAACACAAACCACATCCAGTGGCTGGTCTTGCGGCCCTGGCGCAGCTCCTCCATGGCCTGGTCAATTATCCCGTCCTGGGCCCACAGGAAACGCTCAAGGTCAGCGAACTCAGCCACGGCCTTGCTTGCGTTCAAACACTGCATGCTCGCCGAGCTCATGGCCCTCCAGGCCCTCGTCGAGTACCCGTCGGTAGAAATCGCGCAGCGTATCCTTGCCGTACTCTGGTGTGGCGTTGGCGTTGTAGCGGCAGGAAACACTGTCCCATACCAGCATCGATTCAGTGGCGTAGTAGTAGCCGATGCGCGCCAGCTCCGCTTTCGCCCTGGCCTTGCGGCTGACACGGCCCAGCGTATCCAGGATGCCGGCGAGTCGCAGCAGTAATTTGGGGGAGATTTTCCTGAAACGCGGGCGCTTGCCCAGCAGTTCGAACAGCATGGCTCCCTGCTGCCTCGGGGTCAGGGCCGGCCCGGGGCCACCTACCGGTGCAATGACTCTCTGAAACGCCGGATCGTCGATGCAGTCCGCCATGAAACTTGCCAGGTCGGCCCCTGAGATCGGCTTGCAGGCGGTGAGCGCGCCGTCGCCAAATACCAGGTAGGGCTTGCCGCGCTTGAGCCGCTCCACCTGGCCGGCGAGTGACTTGAAGAACGCTGTCGGGCGCACGATGGTATAGGGCAGGCCGCTGTCGATCAGCAGGGTTTCGAACTCGAGCTTGGCCTTCTGGAAAGCCAGCTGCGGCTTTTGCACACAGATGGCGGATAGCAGGATGAAATGCGCATCACAGGCGCGGGCCTGCTCCAGCAGGTTGAGATTGGCATCGCGATCGACACGGCGGGCGTCTTCAGGATCGCCGTCGCGGCTGGCGATACAGGACACCATTACGTCGAAGTGCTCACCCCGCAGGCCATTGCGCAGCGAGACGGTATCGCAGACATCGACGGAGCGCAGCTCGGCGCCGGCCAGGCAGTCCTGGATAGCCGAGTCCGCCACCAGGCGCCGCACCAGGGCAACCACATCGAAGCCGCGAGCCACCAGCTCGCGCACTACCTGGCGGCCAATATAGCCGGTGGCGCCGGCTACCAGAACGCGTTTCGCGCTGCTCCCTGTGCTGCCATTCGATGCCATGCCCGGAGCCTCGCGTCAGCCGGCGTCAGTCGCGCCAGGCCTGCGGGTCGATGTCGAGGTCAGACCACTGCCCGGGATCGAGCTGAGGCACCTCGACCTGGCTGCGCTGGGTGTCGAAGTCCTTGAGCAGCCGGAAGGCGATGGGAATCAGCAGGGCCACCGCGGCAAGGTTGACCACGCCCAGCAGCCCCATGGTCAGGTCGATAAAGCCGAACACAGTGCCGAGATCCTGCAGCGAGCCCCACATGACCAGCACCAGTACCAGCACCCGGAACACGTTGAACAGGGTCTGGTTCTCCTCGCTGAAGTAGTTGAGGCTGTTCTCACCGAGATAGTAGTTGTACATGATGGAGCTGAAGGCAAACAGCAACAGGGCGACGCTTACGAAGCCCTCGCCCCAGCCGCCGACGTGGCTACCGAGAGCCGCCTGGGTCAGCGCCACGCCGTTTACCCCGGCTTCACCCGGCTGGTAGGCATCGGAGAGCAGGATAATCACGGCGGTACAGCTGCAAAGGATGATGGTATCGATAAACACACTGAGTGACTGCACCATGCCCTGGTGGGCGGGGTGCGGTACATAGGCCACCGCGGCCACGTTGGGGGCGCTGCCCAGCCCCGCCTCGTTGCTGAACAGGCCGCGCTTGACGCCCTGCATGACCACCGCCGCAAAGCCGCCGCCAACCAGCTGCTCGAAACCCAGTGCCGACTTGACGATATGCGCCACCGCGCCTGGCACTTCACCAAGATTGGTAACCAGCACAAACAGCGCTACCAGCACATAGCCCAGGGCCATGATGGGCACCACGAATTCCGCCACGTGGGCGATGCGCTTGATGCCGCCGAAGATGGTGGCGCCTACCAGCACCGTCAGGGTCGCACCGGTCATCCACTCGGGAATGCCGAAGGAGGCCTGCAGGGAGGTGGCAACGATGAAAGACTGCACCGCGTTGAAGCCGAAACCGAAAGTAATCAGTAGCAGCACCGAGAACAGCACCGCCATCCAGGGCTGCTTGAGGCCGTGCTTCATGTAGTAGGCCGGCCCGCCGCGGTAGGTGCCGTCGGGCTCGGCGCGCTTGTAGAGTTGGGCCAGCGTGCACTCAAAGAAACTGGTGGCCATGCCCATCAGGCCGATCAGCCACATCCAGAACACCGCGCCCGGGCCGCCCAGGGTAATCGCCACCGCGACACCGGCGATATTACCGCCGCCGACGCGGCCCGCCACACTCACCACCAGTGCCTGAAAGGACGACAGGTGGCCTTCCTTTTCATGCAGGCCGCGGCGCAGGGAGCGGAACATTTCCCCGAAGAATCGGAACTGCACAAAGCGCGAGGCAAAGGTAAACCACAGGCCGAGACCGACCAGCAGCACAATCAGCACATAACTCCAGAGCAAATCTGTGAGGGTTGCCACCATCGGTTTATTCGCTCACGCCAAAGTAGAAGATGACGGCCACCGCCGGCGGCACCACATAGCGCACCAGCACGTGCCAGAGCTTGAACAGCAAGGGGCTGGAGAACTCCAGTTCCTCGACACTCGCATCGCGTGACACGAACCAGCCGACAAACACCGCAATCAGCAGTCCGCCCAGCGGCAGCAGGACCTGGTTGGAGAAGAAGTCCATCAGGTCGTTGATGGTGAGGTCCGCGATCTTGAAATCCGCCAGCACGTTGTAGGACAGCGCACTGACCACGCTGAGTACGGCGACGCTGCCCACCACAATCAAGGCGCTCTTGTGGCGGGCAAAGCCGTGGTGGTCTTCCATCCAGGCGGTCACGCACTCGACCAGGCCCACCATCGAGGTGATACCGGCCACCGACAGCAGCAGGAAGAAGGCGATGCTGAAGCCGTAGCCGCCCGGCATCTGCGCAAAGGCCACCGGCAGGGTCTGGAAAATCAGCCCGGCGCCTGCCGCCGGGTCGAGGCCGTTGTTGAACACCGCCGGGAAAATCACCAGGCCTGCCAGCAGCGCCACCACGGTGTCTGCTATGACGATAATCAACACCGAACCGGGGATGGAGACCGTCTTCGGCAAGTAGGCGCCGAAGGTCATCATGCCGCCCATGGCCACACCGATGGAGAAGAAGGCCTGGCCCACGGCGATCAGGAATACCTCGGGCTTGATGCGGCTGAAGTCAGGCTCGAACAGCCACACCAGCGCCTTGGTCATACCGCCGGCAAAGACGTTGTAGATGGCGAGTACTGCCAGCAGGCCAAATAGCACCGGCATCAGGATAGTCACCGCTTTTTCGATACCGCCCTGCACGCCCGAGTAAATGATGTAACCGGTTATCGCGAGGCCGATGAGCGTCCAGAACAGCATGCCGGTGGGGTCGGCCAGTACCGCGCCGAACTCGGCCTCGGCGATCACGCTGTCATAGCCATCAAAGCCGGTGCTGATGGCCTTGAACAGGTACCACAGCACCCAGCCTACCACCACGGCGTAAACGATCTCGATGGTAAAGGCCGCCAGCAGGCCCATGTGCCCCACCAGCTGCCAGCCCTTGTGGCGACCCTCTGCGGTGGCGACATTGCGCATGGCCAGCGGCGGGCTCATCTTGCCGCGACGGCCCACAAACAGCTCGGCGATCAGGATGGGAACACCGATGCCGAACACACAGGCGAGGTAGACCAGGACAAAGGCTGAGCCGCCGTTTTCGCCGGCGACGTAAGGGAAGCGCCAGATATTTCCGAGGCCGACGGCAAAGCCGACCGACGCCATAAGAAATGCCCAACGTGATGACCAGTTTTCGTGGCTGCCGCCTGCCAGGGCCATATTATTATTCTCCTATGGGTTACTGCGTATCGTAGCAGCTTACGCGCTGCTTTTATTCTGAAGGGGGTAAGAGTCCTTTTTGCTTCGAATAGGGACTCTTACCCCAATAGTGTCGCCTAGAGCGAGCCGTCCATGCGCTCGACGATGGTGCCGTTGGCGGTACCGCCGCCCTCGCAGATAGCCAGCAGACCGTACTGCTTGCCGGAGCGGTGCAGCTCATGCACCAGGGTGGTCATGAGCTTGGCGCCGGTGCCACCCAGCGGGTGGCCGAGCGCCTGGGCGCCGCCGTTGACGTTGAGTCTATCGATGTCAGCGCCGGTGCCCTTGACCCAGGCCATGGGCACGGAACCGAAGGCCTCGTTGACCTCGAACAGGTCGATGTCATCGAGCTTCATGTCAGCCTTCTCCAGCACCTTCTCGGTAGCCTTGATCGGGCCTTCCAGCATGATGACCGGGTCGGTACCGACCACTGACATGGCAACGATCTTTGCCATCGGCTTGAGGCCGTACTTCTCGACCGCCTCGCGGTTGGCGACCAGCACTGCGGAGGCGCCGTCGCAGATTTGTGAGGCCATGGCGGCGGTGATGGTGCCGCCTTCCTGCAGCGGCTCGAGGCCGCGGATCGCATCCAGGGTGGCGTCCAGGCGGATGCCTTCGTCCTGAGTGTGCATCTCCAGGCTGCCGTCTTCCAGTTCCACTTCGATGGGCACGATTTCCTTTTCGAAGCGGTTCTCTTCCACCGCCTGCTTGGCCTTTACGTGGGAGGAGAAGGCAAACTCTTCCAGCTCTTCCTTGCTGATGTTGTACTTGTCGACCAGCATCTCGGCGCCGGTGAACTGGGAGAACTGCACGCCCGGGTAGCGCTTCATGATCTCTTCACCGTAGGGCGTGCCGTGATCGGCCTTATAGCCGTCGATGATGCTGGCACCGATGGGCACCTGGGTCATGCTCTCGACGCCGCCGGCGATCACCAGGTCCTGGGTACCGGACATCACCGCCTGGGCCGCGAAGTGAATCGCCTGCTGGCCGGAGCCGCACTGGCGATCGACGCTGGTACCGGGCACGCTCTCGCCCAGTACCGAGGAAATGCAGACGTTGCGTGCCACGTTGCTGCTCTGGGCGCCGACCTGGCTCACGCAGCCGAAGATCAGGTCATCGACGGTTTCCGGGTCGATACCGGTGCGCTCCACCAGCGCGTCAACCACCTTGGCACCCAGGTCGATGGGGTGAACTTTCGACAGGCGGCCTTTCTTGCGGCCGCCGGCGCTGCGTACCGCGCCACAGATATACGCTTCACTCATGCTGCTTTCTCTCCTGCAGGTTGAATGGATTGGGTGGCCTGTTGCAGCCAGGCCAGCTCGTCGCCTTCGAGATGGGGCGAGAGCTTGTCACGCACCAGGGCGTGGTAATCATTGAGCCAGGAAATTTCCTCTGCGGTCATCAGCGAAGGCTCCACCAGCCGCAGGTCGAAGGGCGCCAGGGTGATGGCCTCGAATTCGTACATGGTGCGATCGTCGTCGCTGTCGATCGCCGCTTCGCGCACCACCACCAGGTTTTCACAGCGAATGCCGTAGGCCCCGTCCTTGTAGTAGCCGGGCTCGTTGCTGAGCACCATGCCGGGCTTCAGCGCGACTTCGCTGGAGGCCTTGGCGATACGCTGCGGGCCCTCGTGCACGCTGAGGAAAGCACCGACGCCGTGGCCGGTACCGTGGTCATAGTCCAGACCCCGCTGCCACAGGAACATGCGTGCCAGCACGTCGAGATGGGTGCCGGTGGTACCCTCCGGGAAGCGCGCCTGGTCCAGCGCAATATGGCCCTTCAATACCAGGGTGAAGCGCTCGCGCACTTCCTGGCCCGGGTCGCCGATGGCCACCGTGCGGGTGATGTCGGTAGTGCCGTCCAGGTACTGGCCGCCGCTGTCCACCAGGTACACCGAGTCCATGCTGAGGCTGCTCTGCTCAGGTGCATTGGCGTAGTGGTAGTGCGGCAGTGCGGCGTTGCCCGCGGCTGCGCTGATAGTGTCGAAACTGACATCCTGGAAGCGCGCCTGCGCCGAACGGAAGGTCAGCAGCTTGTCGGACAGTTCGGCCTCGCTGTGCAGGCGGCCGGCAGCCACCTCCGCGTCCAGCCAGGCCAGGAACTTGACCTCGGCGACGCCGTCGCGCACATGGGCATTGCGCATGCCCTGCACTTCAACCGCGTTCTTGCAGGCCTTGGGCATCAGTACCGGATCGTCAGCGGCCAGCAGGGTGGCGCCGGCGCGCTCGAGTTCCAGCTGGCACCAGGCATTGGCGGTGGCCGGGTCGGCAATGACGGTTTCACCTGCCAGTGCCTTGAAGGCCGCCGGCGCCTCGGCTTCCGGCAACACGCTTACGCCCGCACCGACATGGGCCGCAAAGCCCTCGGGAATCTTTTCGGGATTGGTGAAGAAATCCAGTCGGCCGTCATCGTGCAACAGGGCGAAGCCCAGCACCAGCGGCAGGGAGGGAATGTCACGGCCACGAATATTCAGCAGCCAGGCAACACTGTCGGCGGCGAAGACCAGGGCCGCGGCGGCGCCCTCCTCACGAATGCTTGCTGCGATATCCCTGCGCTTGTCGGTACTGCTGCGGCCGGTGAAGTCCTCGTCCAGCAGCATGGCCTGGTGTATCTCCGGCTGCGGCCGGTCCTGCCAGCACAGGTCCACCAGGTTCTCCGCGGTTTCCACCAGCTCGATCTCGCGCTTGCCGAGCAGTTTCTCCGCGGCCCGCGCCCAGTTGAGGCTGTGCATGCGGGCATCGTAGCCCACCTTGCTGCCCGCCTCGAGTTGGCCGGCCAGCCATTTCACGTGGGGGGTTTCCACCGAGTGAAGAATCTCGAACAGGTCCTGGTCCACCTGCTGGCGAACCTGCACGGTGTAGCGGCCGTCGGTAAAAACGGCCGCGCGCTCGGCCATGATAATCGCCACACCGGCAGAGCCGGTGAAGTCGCTGGCCCAGTGCAGGCGCTCGTTCTGCGGTGGCAGGTACTCGCCGAGGTACTCGTCGGCGCGCGGAACGATCAGTGCATCCAGCCCGCGCTCCGCCATCACGGTGCGCAAGCGTTCCAGTCGTTCGCCTATGTGCTCCATGCTTCGTCCTCGAAAATATCAGTTACCTGTGAATACCAGTCCACGCCCTCGGCGTCCTGCTGCCGCTGCACCAGCCGCCGGCCCATCAGGCAGTTGAGGTGCGCCAGGGTTTCGCCGATGGCGAGCTGGATGGAGTTGTCGTCGATCTCACGCTTGAACAGCGCGCTGAAACAGTCCACGGCACGCCTGGGCTCTGCCAGGTGTTCCCAGAGCCGGTCCAGGTCGCGCTCGTGGCCCTCGATAATCTGGGTCAGCCGCACGTGCAGGCCGTAGAAAGGCGCCTCGTGGGCCGGCAGCACCAGCACATCGTCCGGCACGATTTCGCGAATCTGGGCACTGGACAGCAGCCAGTCGCGCAGGTTGTCGCCATTGGGTTCGGTGGGGAACACACTGACGTTGGGGGTAATGCGCGGCAAGATCTGGTCGCCGGAGATCAGCAGTTTCAGGGCCGGGCAGTACAGGGCGATATGCTCAGGGGAGTGACCGCTGCCCGGGATCAGCTGCCAGTAGCGGTCGTCGATGCGCAGGGTGTCGCCGCCGCGTATGCGGCGGTAGCCGTCGGGCAGACGGTGAACCGCGCGACCGAAACCGCCGAAGCGCTTCTTGTAGTCACTGATCTGCTGCTCGTTGAAGCCGGCAGCGCGGTAGAAGTTGAGGCCTGCCTCAGGGGCATCGCGGCCGGTGTCGCTGACCAGGGAGCGGCACATCAGGAATTCCGCCCGCGACATCCACAGTTCGCAATTGAAGCGCTCGCACAGCCAGCCGGCCAGGCCGACATGGTCCGGGTGCATGTGGGTGCAGATCACCCGGGTGACGCGCTCGCCGCCCATGAAGCCCTCGAACAGGCTTTCCCACTGGTCACGGGCGGAGTCCAGGGCCAGGCAGGTATCGACCACTGCCCAGCCGTCGCCGTCTCGCAGCAGCCAGAGATTGATGTGGTCGAGGGACATGGGCATGGAGAACCGCACCCAGTAGACACCCTCTGCTACCTTGACCGGCTCACCGCGGCCGGGGTCGGCCTTACGGCCCCAGGGATAGCTGAGGCCATGCACGGTCTCTGAGGCTTTGTCCAAAGGTGGGATTTCCTGCTGCATGAAAACAGCCGCGCAGTATACTACGCGGCTGGAACGATTGGGTAATTGGCACCCATTACCCGGCACCTTGACCGCGACACGACTGGAGACAACATGGCCAAACGCGTATACCTGTTCAACGAAGGCAGCAAGGACGACCGCGAGCTGCTTGGCGGCAAGGGTGCCAACCTCTGCGAAATGACCAGCCTGGGGCTGCCGGTACCGTTCGGCTTCATCATCACCACCCCCACCTGCCGGGAGTTCTTTGACAGCGGCAACCAACTGCCCGGCAAACTCGAGTCAGAGTACCGGGTCGCCCTGGCACTGGTGGAAGAGCACATGGGCGGGCGCTTCGGCGACCCCGAGAACCCGCTGCTGTTCTCGGTGCGCTCGGGGGCGCCAGTCTCCATGCCCGGCATGATGAACACCATCCTCAACCTCGGTATGAATGACGAGATCACCGAGGGGCTGGCCCGCAAGACCGGCAATCCGCGCTTCGCCTACGACTCCTACCGACGCTTCATCCAGATGTATGCCGACGTGGTGATGGGCGCGGAAGACGAGCAGTTCGAAGAGGTCATCGCGGCGCGCAAGGCGGACACCGGCAAGACCCTGGATACCGACCTCGACGCCGACGACTGGAAAGCGGTGGTGGAGCAGTTCAAGGCACTGGTGGACTTCCCCCAGGACCCCCACGTCCAGCTCAAGGCGGCGGTTGAGGCGGTGTTCCTGTCGTGGCATACACCGCGCGCCATCGTCTACCGGGAGATGAACAACATCGATGAGGACCTGGGCACCGCCGTGTGCGTGCAGGCCATGGTGTTCGGCAATTTCGGTGATACGTCCGGCTCCGGCGTGGCTTTCACCCGCAACCCCTCCACCGGAGAAGACGCCTTCTTCGGTGAGTACCTGATCAACGCCGCCGGCGAGGACGTGGTGGCGGGCATTCGCACACCACAGCCCATCACCGCCCTGCACGAGGCCATGCCCGAGGTCTACGACCAGCTGTTCGAGACCCAGGCCCTGCTGGAGCGCCACTACCGGGACATGCAGGACCTGGAGTTCACCGTCCAGGAAGGGCGCCTGTACATGCTGCAGACCCGCAGCGGCAAGCGCACCGGCCGCGCCTCGGTAAAGATCGCCGTGGACATGGTCAACGAGGGCCTGATCACCGAGAAAGAGGCGCTGCTGCGCGTTTCCCCGGAACACGTGGAGGCCTTCCTGCACCCGATGGTCGACCCCGCCGCCAAGCGCGATGTGGTTGCCAAGGGCCTGCCGGCGAGCCCCGGCGGCGCCACCGGTCAGGTGGTGTTTTCCGCCGACGAGGCCGTGGAAGTCGCAAAAGACGGCACCCCAGTGATACTGGTACGTCGGGAAACCACCCCCGAGGATATCCACGGCATGAAGGTGGCCGAGGGCATTCTCACCGAACTGGGCGGCATGACCTCCCACGCCGCCGTGGTCGCTCGCGGTATGGGCGTGTGTGCGATCACCGGCTGCGAATACCTGAACCTGGACTACCAGGCCGGCACCGTGACCACGGACGACGGCGTGGTTATCAAGCGCGGTGACACCATCACCCTGGACGGCTCCACCGGCGAGATGATGCTCGGGGATATTCCCAAGACCGAAGCCTCCTCTTCCGATGACTTCCAGACCCTGCTGACCTGGGCCGACAAGCACCGCAAGCTCAAGGTGCGCGCCAATGCCGAGACCCCGGAAGACGCCGCCAAGGCCAGGGAACTGGGCGCCGAGGGTATCGGCCTGTGCCGCACCGAGCACATGTTCTTCGACGCCGAGCGCATCGACCATATGCGCGGCATGATCCTGGCCGAGAAGAAGGAAGAGCGCAGCGCCTACCTGGAGAAACTGCTGGAATTCCAGCGCGCCGACATGCTGGCGCTGTTCGAGGTGATGGACGGCCTGCCGGTCACCGTGCGCCTGCTGGATCCGCCCCTGCACGAATTCCTGCCACACGATGAGGAAGACCTGGTCGCCCTGTCGAAGCGCATCAACGTGCCGGTGGAGGTGATTCGCGAGCGCTCCCACAGCCTGCAGGAGGTCAACCCGATGCTGGGCTTCCGCGGCTGCCGCCTGTCCATCGTGTTCCCGGAAATCACCGAGATGCAGGCGGAGGCGATTATTACCGCGGCTATCCAGGCCAAGGAGAAGGGCCTCAACCCGCTGCCTGAAATCATGATCCCGCTGGTGGTGAACGTGCGCGAAATCCGCCGCATCACCGAGGTGATCGAAAAGAGCATCCTCAAGGCCGTGTCGGAGCGCAAGATATCAGTGCCCTACAAGGTCGGCACCATGATGGAAACGCCGCGGGCCTGCCTGGGTGCCAAGCGCCTGGCGCCCGCCGTCGAATTCATGAGCTTCGGCACCAACGATCTTACCCAGATGACCTACGGCTTCTCCCGGGACGATATCGGCAAGTTCATCGGCGAATACCTCAATCGCAAGGTCGTCGACCAGGATCCCTTCGTCTCACTCGACGTGCGCGCGGTCGGTCGCCTGATGAAAATAGCCATCGAGGACAGCAAGTTCGGCCGCAAGGGCATCAAGTACGGTATCTGCGGTGAGCACGGCGGCGACCCGAAGTCGATTCGCTTCTGTCACGAGATTGGCCTCGACTATGTGAGCTGCTCGCCCTACCGGGTGCCGGTGGCACGCATCGCCGCCGCCCAGGCCAATGTATTGGAGCCGGTGCCGGAGTAAGTTCAGCCCAGGGTCATGCGCAGGGCGTAGTAGGACAGGGCAAACAGGCAGACGTTGGATGCCAGGAACAGCAGAAAGCGTACCGGCACGGTATTGACCAGTGCCTGCCACAGGCTGTGCAGGATACGCAGGCCGGTATAGCCCCAGGCCCACCAGATGGCGGCGTCCGGGGCCCCGGTAATGGCGAGGATTGCCACCAGCGGGTAGAAAATAGTGGGCTGCTCCATCAGGTGGTTGTAGTTGTGGGCCACCCAGTTCACCCGCGGCGGCATTTCCGATTCGACATCGGCATAGCGGCCGCCGGGCGGCGCCACCGTCAGGTCGACACCGGCCGCCTTGAAAGCCGGCATGCGCGTCGCCAGCACCCACAGCATCATCACCAGTGACCAGGCCACCAGCACAGCGGCGGGCGCGAGAATCTGGGTATTGAGCATCAGGTTCATGGTTTTCTCCTTGTTTAAATCAGCAGTGGCAAGCGGCGTCAGTCGAGCACCGGCACCCGGCCGACGATGACCAGGATTGTCAGCACCAGGGCAAGCAGGATGACCGCCGGTGTGGTCGGCGAAAAGCGCACCGCTTCCCCATAGGCCAGTGGCAGGAAGGTCGCCGCCAGCACCAGCCAGAATGGCAGCACCACGATGGCAAGCAGGATGCGGGCCGGTGGCTTGATGGGCACGGTCTTCATGATGGTGGATCCCCTCGATCCGGCGAGCGACTGAAACTAACAGAGTTACCAGGGTGCGCAAAGCGGCTCATTGCGATAACGCTATCTCGAAGACGGGCAGCTCACGACCGGAAATACTGTCGGAAGCTCGCATGCCTACCTGCCGGGCACCGGCACCCCGGTAGAACTCCGAGGCATGGGGATCGCTCTGGATCAGCATGGACTGTCCACCCAGGGCACCGGCCAGCGCCACTGCATGCGAGAACAGCTCGCGCCCCAGCCCGGAACCGATACAGCTGGGTTCCACGAACAGCGCCTCCAGCTCGAACTCATCTTCGCTGAGTCGCTCAAGACTGTAGAAGCCCAGCACAGCGCCGTCACGCTCCAGAACACGATAGGTAAATCGCTGGGATTCCAGGTCCGCGGGGCAAACGGTCAGCTCATCGCGGCAGGCCGCCACAAATTCTTCGGAATAGCCCCAGTGCGCCTTGGAGCGAAGCGCCAGCTCCGTGAGCGTGTCCGCCTCGCCGACGGTGGCCGCGCGGATCACTGGAGCTAGTTTTCCTGCAGCGTGAATAGCTGGGTGTTGCCGCCCTTGGCAACGACGTTATCGGTGCGGGTTTTCTCGGTGGCAAAGCGCAACAGGTAGTGGGGACCACCGGCCTTGGGCCCGGTACCCGACAGGCCCTGGCCGCCGAAGGGATTCACACCCACCACGGCACCCACCATGTTGCGGTTGATGTAGGTATTACCCACCCGGGTATCGCGGAACACCTCACGGGCAAAGCCGTCGATGCGACTGTGCACACCCAGGGTAAGGCCGTAGCCGGAGGCATTCACCTGTTCAATCACCGGGCCGATGTCGCTGCCGCGGTAGCGAATCACATGCAGAATAGGACCAAACACCTCTTCCGGAAGCCGCGCCAGGGAATCGATTTCCCAGGCCTGGGGCGCGAAGTAGTAGCCCTCCGCCAGGTCTTTCGACAGCTCACAGCGGGCCAGCAGCTTGCCCTCGCGACTCATGCGCTCCACGTGCTGTTCCAGCCGCTGGCGCGCCTCCAGGTCGATGACCGGGCCGATATCCGTGGACAGCGCCGCCGGGTCGTTGATCACCAGCTCGCGCATGGCCCCGGCCAGCATCTCGATGACCCCGTCGGCGATGTCTTCCTGGATAAACATCACCCGCAGCGCCGAGCAGCGCTGGCCGGCACTCTGGAAGGCCGAGGTGATCACATCGTCCACGACCTGCTCGGGCAGGGCGGTGGCGTCGACGATCATCGCGTTGAGTCCACCGGTCTCGGCCACCAGCGGCACGATGGCGCCGTCACGCTCGGCGAGCTGGCGATTGATGAGCTTGGCGGTGGCGGTACTGCCGGTGAACGCGACACCGGCAATGCGCGGGTCGGCTACCAGCGCGCCACCGACCCGGGCGCCATCCCCCGGCAGCAGGTGCAGTACGTCGCCCGGCACACCGGCTTCGTGCAGCAGCTTAACCGCGCGCGCACCGATCAGCGGGGTTTGCTCGGCGGGTTTGGCAATGACGCTATTGCCGGCCGCCAGTGCCGCTGCCACCTGGCCGGTAAAGATCGCCAGCGGGAAATTCCAGGGGCTGATGCACAGGAAGGTGCCGCGCCCGTGCAGGGTCAGTTCGTTGACTTCGCCGGTGGGCCCCGGCAGGACCTGCGGGTTGAAGTGAGCGCGGGCCTGCTGGGCGTAGTAGCGCAGGAAGTCTACTGCTTCGCGCACCTCAGAGAGCGCGTCGTCGATGGTGCGCCCCGCCTCGGCGGTGATAATGCCCATCAGCGCCGCGCAGTCGCGCTCCATCAGCTGGGCGGCTTTCTCAAGACAGGCGGCGCGGGCATCGGCACCGCGAACATCCCAGGCCTCCTGGGAGGCGGCCGCGCGAGACAGCGCCCCCTCGATGGCATTGGAATCCGCTTCAATCACAGACCCCACGACGCGTGAACGGTCCGCCGGGTTCAGCACCGCGCGGCCCTCTCCCTGCAGCCATTCGCCGCCGACAATGGGCGCAGCCTTCAACGGCGCAGAGACAGCACCAGACATGCCGGACAAAACCGGCGGTACTGCCAGGGCGTCGTGCAGGTCGACACCGAGGGCGTTCAGCCAGGGCTGCGGCTGATCCGCGTACAGGTCCCTGGGCCGGGGAATCTTCGGGTGCCGGCGCAAGGGCTGGGCCTCGGCCAGGTCCACCGGGTCCTCGATCAGCTCAGCCGGGGATACCTTGGCATCCATGAAACGATTCACGAAGGAACTGTTGGCGCCGTTTTCCAGCAGGCGCCGCACCAGGTAGGGCAGCAGATCCTTATGGTTGCCCACCGGTGCGTACACCCGCACCCGGGTTTGCGGGCTGTCATCCAGCAACTGGTCGAACAGCAGGCCGCCCATACCGTGCAGGCGCTGGAACTCGAAGTCCTTGCCGTCTTCAGTGAGCGACTGGATCAATGCCACCGTGTGGGCATTGTGGGTGGCAAACTGCGGGTAGATGGCATCCTGGGCCGACAGCAGCCGCTCGGCGCACACCTGGTATGACAGGTCGCTGTGACACTTGCGGGTATAGACCGGGTAATCCGCCAGGCCCTGCTCCTGGGCATGCTTGATCTCGCCGTCCCAGTAGGCGCCCTTCACCAGTCGCACCATGAAACGGTGGCCGGTATCCCGCGCCAGCGCAATCAGCCAGTCGGCGGTGGCGGGGCTGCGCTTGTGATAGGCCTGCAATACGAAACCGAGGCCACCCCAGTCCCTGAGTGACTCATCCCGCGCCAGCGCTTCCAGCAGGTCCAGGGAGATATCCAGCCGGTCGCATTCCTCGGCATCGATATTGAAGCCCATGCCCGCCTGCTTGCACTGCAGCGCCAGTTCGCGCACTTTCGGCAGCATTTCCGCCATCACCCGCTTCTTCTGGCGGAACTCATAGCGCGGGTGCAGGGCCGAGAGCTTTACCGAGATGCCGTTGGTCTCTTCAACCGACTGGCCGCTGGTGCTGGCGGCAATCGCCCGGATCGCCGCGGAGTAGTCTTCGAAGTAGCGCTGCGCATCCGCCATGGTGCGCGCGCCCTCCCCCAGCATGTCGAAAGAGAAGCGGGTCCCTGGCCGATTGCTGGCCACCCCCTTCTTCAGCGCCTCGTCGATGGTGCGGCCCAGCACATACTGGCTGCCCATGATGCGCATGGCCTGCAGCACTGCCTGGCGCACCACCGGTTCCCCCAGCGAGCTCACCAACTTGCGCATCCAGCTGGCGGTATCGCCGGTAATGTCGTCGTCCAGTCGCACGATGCGTCCGGTCAGCATCAGGCCCCAGACTGAGGCATTCACAAAGCTGGAGGAGGATTTGCCCTTGTGGGCACTCCAGTCACCGGACTGGATCTTCTCGGCGATCAGGCGATCGGCGGTGTCCTCGTCGGGCACCCGCAGCAGGGCCTCGGCGAGACACATCAGCGCAATCCCCTCGCGGTTGGACAGGCCGAATTCCTGCAGGAAGGCATCGAGGGTACCGGCTTCATCGCTGCGCGCCCGGCAGTGTTCTACCAGCTCCACCGCCCGTTGGGCGATCGCCTTCCGCTGGGTCGCGTCGAGCTGGCTAACGGCCAGCAGGCTGTCGACCACGGTTTTTTCATCGGCGCTGGAAAGTGTGCGCAGCCGCTCGCGCAGTGAATCGAGATCAGCCAAAGCGTTCCTCCGGGTGCGAACGATTGTTACGCCCCCGGTAGAGCTTCCACAGCCCGATCAGGGAGGCGCCAATCCAGAACAGTTCAATAACAAAGCTCGCCAGATTGAAGGTATAGCACAAGCTGATCAGCAGAAAGATCGCCCCGAACAGGTTCATCAGGTTATAGGTCAGGCTGCGGCTGTGCACCTTCTCAAGCTGTAGCAGGTAGTAGGCCAGCACCACCAGGCCGGTGCCGGTCATGCCGATAATGTCGGTTACCAAAGTATCCATGCGGGTAGGCTCCAGGCCCTACTCTTCCAGCAGGTCAAAGTCCGTCTTGCTGATACCGCAGTCGGGGCACTCCCAGTCCTCGGGAATATCTTCCCAGCGCGTGCCGGGCGGGATGCCGTCGTCGGGCAGGCCCTCGGCCTCATCGTAGATGAAGCCGCACACCACGCACTCGTACTTCCTGTATGCCGTTTCGTTCATTATTTGCTCCCTGTGCCGCGAAGGCGGTGTCAGAACTCGGAATTAAACTTGAGACGATAGCCACCGTCCACCGGCTCGGCCATCAATAACAGCGCCGCCGACAGCTCGGAGTCGATGGCCTGGTTGCTGGTGAGGCTGGCGTCCACCGCATACTCGCGACCCTGCACTTCCAGCCCACCCTCGATACGAATCGGACCCGCCAGCGTCTTGACGCTGGCGTTGCCGGTGGCGGGGGCCGGTATGCGGAAATTCAACTCGTAGTCACCCAGCGGCTGCGACCCGCGCACGCCGCGCCAGAAAGCCTGGCGCCAGATGAGCTTGCCGCGTCCCTCCGCCGGCACGCCGTCAGCAATTTTCAGTAGCGGCGATTCCAGCGTGAGGGTGCCGCGCAGGTTGACCGGCATGAACTGCTTGACCAGGCTGGCCGAGAAGCTGGTGCGCACCCCCCTCAGCAGGATGTCGCCCGAGGGGTAGAGCCGAATATTGGCCCTGATCTGCTGCTGGCCCCACTCTGACTGGATTTCCACCGTCGGCATCAGCGCCAGCAGGTAGAGCTGGGACAGGCTCCAGCGGGTGCGACCAAGCTGCACCCAGCCCTCGGGTGTGGCAATGGCGGCATTGCTGGCGACCCCTTCCCAGATCGTGCCGGAGAACCCCGACAGCCGCAGCTGGTTTTCCGGCACCAGGTAGCCCACCAGTCGTGCCGGCGCGGTCATGATCAATACAAGCAGGAACAACAGCGCCAGGCTGGCGCCCAGAACAACGCGCTTCATCAGCTGCCCAGGCGGATAGTGGCTTTGACCAGGCCGCCGCGGTCACCCTGGTTGATCGCCACTTCCTTGACGGCGATGCCCTCGCCGTACTCGATGCGATAGAGCCAGCGCAGCAGCTCGGCGAAGCCGACATTCTCGAAGCGAATCTGGGTCTCGCCGCGCGAGTTGGGCGAGATGCGGGTAGGACGGATGCCCACGTCCGCCGTGGAGGCGTTGATAAGCTGGTTCATATTACGGTTGGCCCGCGGGCTGCCGCTGGACTTGAGCTGCTTCAGTTCGCTGGCCATGGCCTGCACCCTCGACAGTTTCTCCTCGGTGGCGGTATTGCGCAGCGCCATCTCATCGCGCATGCCGGCCAGCGGCTTGAGCACCAGCATGAACATGACATACAGCACCAGCACCACGGCGACCGCCAGCAGGTAAGCCTGCTCGCGGGCGCTGAACTTGCGGTACCAGGTCAGGAAGGCATCCATGCTATTTCTCGCTCACCTTGAGGCGAGCCCGTACCACGTCACCTGAGCGGTTGCTGTTCTCAGTGACCGCCTCCATGCCCTGCGCATCGAGTGCAGCGCGGATGGCTTCCACGGCGGCAAAGTCAGGCACCACCAGGTTGATGCGCACATCGCCCAGCTTGTCATTGAAGCTGATACTCGCCACCTGGGCGCCCTTCTGCTTGGCCACCACGCCGCCGATGCGATCCATAAAGCTCACGAAGCTCACCGCCTGGCTGCCGCCACGCAGGTCGTCAATCTGCCGCTTGAGCTGGCGCTCCGGGTCGACCACCGCGCCACGGGGAACCACCTGGCGGTAGGCGGATTCAATCTGCCGGCGCAGCTCGAGGTTTTCCTGTTCCAGGTTGGAATAGCTGGCATAGGTGGAACCCACCTGCAGCAGGAAGGCAGCGCCGAATACACCCGCCACCAGGCGCCACTGGCGCCACCACTGCTCGAGGGGCAGGTTGGCGCCGTAGTCGCCCTGGCGCAGGTTGAGGGGCGCTCGCTCTTCCTCGGCCAACATCAGGGCGGCTGCAAAGTTGCCGGTACGCCACTGCATGCGCTCACGCATCCAGGCCGGCAGCATTTCGGTATCTGCAGCCTGGTCGAGGCCGTAAACAATGATGGTATCCGCAGCGTCTTCAGACAGCGTCGCCAACATGGCCGCGCCCAGCGCGCGCTCGGCACTGAAGCCCTCGTTGGCTGCGCTGCGCACGACGACCTGGCTGGCCTCGATAACCACGCACAGTTCACCGGCTTGCCAGGGCAGCAGCAGCGGTTCCGGTACCCACTGGGCGGCCGACGGCAGCTCCGCCAGCAATTCCTGCCAGCGCTCCATGGCCGCGTGGGTGCAGGCGGCGACGCCGAGTTCAAGTTTGTCGAGGGCGCGGGAGGCAAAGTGCAGGTTGTCGACGTCGGTCGCGAAGTCGTCCTCCAGCATGTAGGGCAGCGACTTGGCGATATGACGTTTCTCCGCCTGGGAAATGCTCATCTCGCGCAGGCTGACGTCGCCGCCGGGCACGGCAAACAATACCGGCGCCCGGCGGCCGGCCGCCAGCGCAAACAGCTGTTCGCGTTCTGCCTCGTCATCGAGCGGGCGCGGGTCCTCGCTGGAACCCGGCGGGTACCAGACCAGTCTGTCATCCAATAAGCGGATTACTGCGGATTCGCGCACGAAATCTCCAGCCAAATTCCCGACTGCCGCCGAGGTTGCTTAAGTCTCTTCACCTAGAAAGCACCGCTGCTTCTCAGCAGCGTCCTGACCTGCCCACCCTGGCGGCGGAGTACACTGTAAAGGGTCGCCTGCCGGTCAGCAACTTCGACCTGCCCGGTGTAAAGGAAGTAGTCTGTGCTCTCCGACAACAGGTTGCGGTCGACTTCCAGGTTGGCCAGCACCGGGCTGCTCAGCAGGGCGTCCACGTCTTCAAAACCCTCTTCACCGCGCAGCGCGACGAGCGCCTCACCCTCGCCCTCGGACAATGGTTCCAGTGAGTCCCTGGCATTCAGGGTCCTCAACACCTGGGCCGGCGCGGTCTGGATATTGAGGTTGCCGTCGCCCCAGACCGTGACAAAAGGCTCAATGGCGATATAGAGCTCCGGGGTCATATAGGCCACCATGCGCAATTCGCTGACACTGCGGAACTGCCGATTGCCCGCCCGGTAGGAGGGTTCGAAATCGATGTAGAAATCGTCCTCGGCACCGAAGTCCGACGGGATGCTATTGGTGTCCATCCAGTCCTTTATCGCCTCGAGGATCAGCCGCGCGTCCTGCTCGCTGACCTGGGGCTCATCGAAGGACTGTAGCAAGCGCAGAAAGCGCCGTTGGGAGGTGGTGAAGGTCTCGACGCCGGTAGTGACGCGCGGGCCAGCTGACGGCTGGCCGTCTTCCTCCTCGTCGTCACCGCCTGAGTCGCCGGCATTGAGGTTGTTGATGTACAGGCGGCCCGACAGGTCCTGGATGCTGCCGGTCAGGAAGCCGCCCTCGTCCAGGGCATAGGGCACCACCGGCTGGGCCCACAGTTCGGTGAGATCGTCGCGCTGGCGATTGGCCTGGGTATCCGTCTCTTCGTCCTGGATCAGCGCCATCTTGGCGAGGTCTTCGCCGCCGCGCAGGTAGGCGTAAGCCTGGCTGGCAATGAAGCTGTTGGCACCGCGTTTCATGAACAGGGTGAACTCGCTGCTCATCGCCACCACCAGCGTGGTGGCCAGGGCGAACACCAGCATGGCGACGATCAGCGCCGCGCCGCGTTGCCGGGCGCGACTAGAGATCACGTTGCGGCAGTTCATACAGCCACCTCACTTCACCCCAGTCTTCCAGTTCCAGCCGCACCTCGATGGCATCAGGCACGGTATTCACGCCGACGCCACCATTGAGCCCCCAGGCCTCCGGCCAGTTCTCGGTCTCGAAGTCGTTGGGCGCGAGCTGAATAGACTCACCGAGGAAGCGAAATTCCATGAGGTTGACGTTCTCGAGCAGCGCCACGCGCTGGGGCTCGCTCTCGCTGGTGCGATCCAGCACCTGGAACTGCTCCCGATACAGGGTGGTGTCTTCGAGCGTGTAGCGCACCCGCTGCATGTGGCTGCGCCGGCGACCGAGAGTGTTGAACCAGCCCACCCGGGTAAAGGCGAGGGTCTTTTCCACCCGCTCGCCGCCGACGATGGCCGGCACCACGCTGCCAAATTCATTGCGCACCGGGCGGTCCACGAAGTGCGAGAGATCCCGGCTCAACAGGTTCCAGGCGCGGTTGATCTCGGAGATACGCTCGCCCTGCTCGCGCAACGACTCGGCGCTGTCCATGGTCGAATCGAGACTGGCGAAGGCCAGGGTCGCGACCATGGCGGTGATCGCCATGGCAATCAGCACTTCTATCAGGGTGAAGCCCCTGCCCCGGCGCATCACTGCCCGACCCCCGCGACATTGGTGGCATAAATAAAGGCCACCAGGGTGAAGTGCGGCGAGTCACGCAAATCTTCTTCTGTGGCAACAGCAATTTCCAGGCGGAAGAAATCGGGCACTTCGGTGGGTTGGCTGTCCATCCAGTAAAACCACTCGTTGTCCGCCATCTCTTCCGTGCCGCTGCGCTCGCCGCGGAAGAACGGGGCGCCTCGATTGAGCTGCAGGCGCACCTCGGTCAGCTTGTTGGTGGCCACCCACTGGGCCATGGACTTGTCGCGCAGGTAGCCGGTGGCATCCACCTGCTGGTAGAGCGCCTTGAGCATGGCCGGCAGGGCAATGGCGATGACCATCAGCGCCACCATCACTTCGACCAGCGTAAAGCCGCGACTGCTCTTCACTTATTCCTCTTCCTCATTCTCGATGCCGCGGCGGCGCAGCTCAAAGCGACCGAGCAGGTCCCACTCCAGTTCCCAGAGCACCTCACCAGTGCCAACATCCACCCAGCTCATAAGGCCAGGGATGGCCTCACCGCTGGCAAAGAACACGATCTGCGGCGCCGGCGGCAGGGTTTCATCATCCGGGGCCTCGCGCTCGAGCAGTTCGGTGTCGCCCTCCTCGATCTCGAGAATCACTTCCACGTCGGGCGGCAGGGTGCGGCGCCCAAAGGCATCGGCGTCGAACGGCGCCGTGCGCCAGAGATTGCCGGCGCGCTGCAACCACTCATAGCTGTAGACCGTGACATCACCGGCACTGTCGAGGCCGATCAGCACGCCCATATCCGTGCCGTTGAGTTCGGCCTCGTCCATGGCGTAGGCGGCAATATCGACAAACTCGCGGGCGGCGGCATCGATCTGGTAGCCGCGACTGCCGGAGCTGAGCGACAGCCCGGCAAGCGAGACGATCAGGCCTACCACGACCAGCACCAGCAGCAGCTCCAGCAGGCTGAAGCCGCGCTGGCGAGTAGCGTTACCCTTCCAGGTCGTCGCCATCCCAGTTACCGAGATCGGCATTCTGGTTCTCGCCGCCGGTCAGGCCGTCCGCACCCAGCGAGTAGAGATCGAACTCGCCGTTATCACCGGGGCTCAGGTACAGGTAGGGGCGACCCCAGGGGTCCATGGGCGTGCGCTCGAGGTAGCCGCCCTGCTTGAAGTTCCGCGGCACCGGGTCGAGCCCTGAGGGAGCCACCAGGGCTTCGAGGCCCTGCTCGGTGGTGGGGTAATTGAAATTGTCGAGGCGGTAGAGCTTGAGAGCCGTTTCAATGTTGGCGAAGTCGGCGTACACCTTCTGCACCCGAGCCTCGTCGGCCCGGTTGAGCACCGTCGGTGCCACCACGCTGACCAGCAGGCCCAGGATCACCAGTACTACCAGGATCTCCACCAGGCTGAATCCACGCTGTTGCTTCATCTAGTTCACCATCGTGTTGAGTTGGAATATCGGCAGCAGGATGGCGAGCACAATGCCCAGCACCATCCCGCCCATAAAGACCACCATGACCGGTTCCATGATCCCCATCAGCGCACCGAGGGTCATTTCCAGTTCGCGCTCCTGGTTGGTAGCAGAGCGCTCCAACATGGTTTCCAGTTCACCGGAAGCCTCGCCACTGGCCACCATGTGCACCATCAGCGGCGGAAAGCGCCCGCTCTGCTGCAGGGCGCGGTGCAGACTGGAGCCTTCCTGGACCATCTCCGCAACATGCCCACTGGACTCGCGCAGCACCCGGTTGCGCAGCACTTCACCGGCAATGCGCAGCGATTCCAGCAGCGGCACACCACTGGCCATCAGGATACTGAGGGTCGAGGCGAAGCGCGCCGTGTCGACGGTCGTCAGGATGCCGCGTACACCCGGTATACGCAGCAGGAGCTGGTGCCAGACGTGTCGCCGGGCTTCATTGCGCAGGGCATGGCGAAAGCCGAAGACCAGCAGTATCACGCCGATCAGCACCCAGGTGCCGTAGTTGCGGATGAAATCGCTGGAAGCGATCAGGAATTTGGTCAGCCAGGGGAGTTCCGCATTGGTGTGGGCAAAAATGCCTACCAGCTCAGGCACCACGAACACCATCAGGGCGGTCACCACTGCCACGGCCACGCCGAGCAGGATAAACGGGTAGATCATCGCCTGCTGCAGCTTCTGCTGGGTGTACTGCCGCTGTTCGCTGTAATCGGCGAGCTGTTCCAGCACCGGGCCCAGGAAGCCGGCGGTCTC
>JASJBK010000159.1 GCA_030066555.1 Halieaceae bacterium | reverse complement strand
TGGCTGAGGCCGGGGTACATACCCCAGGCCCAGTTGGCGGTGCCGGTAAGTTCATTGAGGATGACGCCGGCGAGGTTGGGCAGGCCCTGGCCGCCGTTCTCAACCGGGGCGGCCAGCGACGGCCAGCCGTTCTCGACATATTGCTTGTAGGCGTCGGCAAAGCCTTCCGGCGTCTTCACGCCGTCTTCGCTCCACTCACAACCTTCTTCGTCGCCGCTCTGGTACAGCGGTGCCAGTACTTCCTCGCAGAACTTGGAGGCCTCACCGACGATGGTGTTAAGCATGTCTTCCGAGGCTTCCTCGAAACCCGGCAGGGTCTGGTACAGACCTTCCGAATCCAGCAACTCGTTCATGACAAAGCGAATGTCACGCTGGGGTGCCTTGTATTCGAGCATTGCAACTCTCCTGGAATAACGTTTATGAAATCAGTGGCGGTATGCCAGGGCAAAGCAGGTGGCTCAGCCCTATGTGTTCAGTGTTCACATGATGGCCGCACAGGGCAAAAATGTCAATATTACCAATTGGTCATATATGGCCTGACGCAGGGTTAGCACCTCGCCTGGAGCTCTACTAAAGTTAAACAGCGCCCCCGCGGGCGCCCTTTTAACGCTGGCTTTGCACAGGGACGTGTATGCACAGCAAGACCTTGATCCAGTGGGCGCTGGATAAGCTCGCGCCCTGCCACTGCGCGCTGTGCGGCCTTCCCAGCGGTCGCGACATCGAGCTTTGCCTGCACTGTGAAGGCGAACTGCCCTGGCTCACGCACAGCTGCGGGCAGTGTGCGCTACCGCTGGCCGGCGCCAGGGATGCAATCTGTGGCCGCTGCCTGGCACAGCCACCCGCCTTCGACACCTGCATCGCCGCCTGCGCCTACACAGAACCGATCAGCAGCTGGGTGCACCGCGGCAAATACCGGGGCGACTTCCCCAGCCTGCGGGTACTGGCCTACCTGTTGCGGCGAGCCCTGTCGTCCCACGAAGTGAACTTGCCGGACCTGGTGATACCCATGCCACTGCACTGGCGCCGGCGCTGGCAGCGGGGTTTCAACCAGGCCCAAGAGATCGGCCGCGAAATCACCCGGCACCCACAGTTTACCGAGCTCAAACTCGACACGCGGCTGGCGCGCCGCACCCGCGCCACAACTGTCCAGCGCGAACTGGGACTGGTCGAGCGGCAACGCAACCTGCGCGGCGCGTTCTGCATTACCAGGCCGCTGGAGGGTCAGACCGTCGCCATTGTCGATGACGTGCTGACCACAGGGGCCAGCGCCAATGCCCTGGCGCTGGCTCTGAAAGCCGAGGGCGCCGGCCAGGTTGACGTCTGGTGTTGCGCTCGAACACCGCTGCAGTTGAAGTGAAGGAGCCTTCAGCCACTAAGGGACAGCCTTCAGATCCGGATATAGAGCTTCAGCTGGAGATAAACAGCCCTCAGCCACGATGAAAAGCCCCGGGCTTTGGTCGATACTAGGCGCTTTGGGGCAAGGGAAGGCAATATGCGGCGGATAGCACTGCTTCTGTGCGGACTACTGGCCGCCCCCGTGCCGGGGTGGTCAGCGCAGTCTGTGCAAGATGAACCGCTGCGGGTGGCTGTGGCCGCCAACTTTGCCGCCACCCTCACCGGCCTGGTAAACAGCTATACCAGGGAAACCGGCGAAACCATTACCACCAGCAGTGCCTCGACCGGCGCGCTGTATACCCAGGTAATCCACGGTGCGCCCTTCGACCTGCTGCTGGCCGCCGACAGCGCCCGACCCGCCAGGCTGGTAAACGAGGGGCAGGCCCTGGGTCCTGCCCGCACCTATGCGCTGGGCACACTGGTGCTGGCCTACCAGCGGGAACTGGAACCACTGGCACAACAGGGCATCGCGGCGCTGTTGTCGAAACCCGGTCTGAACCTGGCGATAGCCAATCCCGAGCTGGCGCCCTATGGCCTCGCCGCCCAGGCGTTGCTGGACCGCTTTCCCGCTGCAAACCCCCGTCGCCTGACCGGCGCCAATGTCGGCCAGGCCATGCAAATGTGGGTAGCCGGCGGCGCCGATGCCGCCTTGGTCGCGGCATCTTTCGAACCGGCCCAATATCTCCCGGTCCCTGCCGAGTGGTACCCGCCTATCGAACAGCAGGCGGTGGTACTGGCGAGCGCCACACACCCGGTTCGCGCCGCCGCATTCCTCGACTGGCTTACTGGGCCCACGGCTCGCGCCTTTATCGGGGACAGCGGTTACACCCTGCCGGAAGCCCGGGATGACTGAAGCACTCTGGCTCACCCTGGAACTGGCCACTGTCAGTACCCTGTGGCTACTGGTGTTGGGAACACCACTGGCCTGGTGGCTGGCACGGCGCCGGACCCTGGCCAGCACCTTCATAGAGTCAGTGGTTGCCCTGCCCCTGGTACTGCCACCCACCGTGCTCGGCTTCTACCTGTTGATTGCCTTTGCCCCGCAGTCGGCCTTTGGCCAGGCCTGGGAGGCGGTCACCGGTTACCGGCTGGCCTTCAGCTTCAGCGCCCTGGTGATCGGTTCGGTGCTCTATTCCCTACCCTTCGTCGTGCAGCCACTGCAGGCCGCCTTCCGCCAGGTCCCCGAATCCCTGCTGGAAGCTGCCGCCACCCTTGGCGCTGGCCCCTTCGATCGCTGGCGCAGCGTGGTGTTACCCCTGTGCCGTCCCAGCTTCCTGGCGGCCGCCAGCCTCGGTTTCGCGCACACCGTGGGCGAGTTCGGGGTGGTGCTGATGATCGGCGGCAACATTCCAGGCGAAACCCAGGTGCTGTCCATTGCGCTCTATGACCGGGTAGAGGCGCTGGACTTTGCAGCCGCTCACCAGCTGGCGGCCGGGCTGGTGCTGTTCTCGCTGGTCACCCTGTTCCTGCTGTACCGCTCCAGCGGTCGCTGGTCGGTGCGCACATGAGCGAAATCGGCCTGAAGCTGGCGTTACGGCGCGGTGAGTTTTCACTGGCTATCGATACGGTACTGCCCGCCGGCAGCGTCACCGGTGTGTACGGCGTCAGCGGCAGCGGCAAGACCAGCCTGTTGTCCTGTATCGCCGGCCTGGCCCACGCCCATGCCGGCAGCGACATTCGCATCGGCGATGAGCGTCTCGAAGGTAACGGCCAGTGGCTGGCACCGGAAGAGCGGGACGTGGCCTACGTGTTCCAGGACGCCCGGCTGTTCCCGCACCTGGACGTGGCCGGCAACCTGGAATTCGCACTTTCGCGCCGGCACCGCGACGGCCCGGGCCTCACTGAGGTCAGTGACTGGTTGGGGATCTCCGATATGCTGGCGCGGCGCAGCAGCCAGCTGTCCCGGGGCCAGCAGCAACGAGTGGCGATCGCCCGGGCCCTGTTGTCGGGCCCGCGGCTGGTGCTGATGGACGAGCCGCTGGCCAATATCGACAGCGCCGGTCGGCGGGATATTCTTGCCCGCCTGGCCCGGATTCGCCGCGAACTCGATGTGCCGATGATTTACGTCAGCCACGACATGGCAGAGCTCGCCGAACTGGCGGACCACCTGCTGGTGTTGGACGACGGTCAACTGGTGGCCGAGGGGCCGTTGCTGGAACTGTCGTCGCGGCTCGAACTGGCCCTGTCCCACCAGGAACAGGCCGCGGCGGTGGTACGGGCAAAGGTGGCCGAGCACGATGCCGACTACGAACTCAGCCGACTGCAGTTCGAGGGCCAGCCCCTGTGGGTGAGCCACCTCGACCTGCCGCCAGGCACCCCGCTGCGACTGCGCCTGCCGGCGCGAGATATCAGCCTGTGCCTGGAGCAGCCCGGACAGACCAGTATCCTCAACCTGCTGCCGGCACGGATTGCCGACATCGAGACCTGCGGCGGCAGCCGTGTGCTGGTGCAGCTCAAGGTGGGTGAGCAGTTCCTGCTGGCGCGCATAACCCGCAAGTCTGTGGATACGCTGGGACTGGCCGTGGGCGACGAGGTATTCGCGCAGGTAAAAAGTGTGGCGCTTCTCAATGACAGCCTCGATGACTGAGCATCCCTACGATTCCCTGACCCCGGAGCTGGTCATGGAGGCCGTGGAGTCCCGCGGCCTGCTCTGCGATGCCCGGCTGCTGGCGCTCAACAGCTACGAGAACCGCGTCTACCAGGTGGGCATCGAAGACGGTGAACCACTGATCGCCAAGTTCTACCGGCCGGAGCGCTGGACCCGTGCACAGATCGAGGAGGAGCACGCCTTCACCCGCGAACTGGTAGAGGCGGACATCTCGGTGGTGGCGCCGCTGCTGTTCGACGGTGAGAGCATCGGCGAATACGCCGGCTTCAGCTTCGCCCTGTTTCCGCGCCGCGGCGGCCACGCGCCGGAGCTGGATAACCCGGACAACCAGCTGGTACTGGGTCGTACTGTGGGGCGCATCCACGCGGTGGGCAAGGCGCGCAACTTCCAACAGCGGCTGTCGCTGACGCCGCAGCGCTGGCTCAAGGACAGCTACCAGTTCGTGGCCGAGCACTGCATACCCATCGACCTGCACACCCCCTATGTCACGCTGGTAGAGGACCTGGTGGCGCGGGTGGCGGAACACTACCGCGGCGTGGAAACGCTGCGCTGCCACGGCGACTGTCATGTCGGCAACATCCTGTGGCGGGACGATACCGCCCATTTTGTCGACCTGGATGACTGCGTGATGGCGCCGGCGGTGCAGGACCTGTGGATGTTCTTGAGCGGTGATCGCGCCCAGCAGCTCTCACAGCTCGATGAGCTGCTGGCAGGCTATGAGGAGTTCTGCGAATTCAACCCGGCGGAGCTGCGCCTGATTGAGTCCCTGCGCACCATGCGCATGGTGCATTACGCCGCCTGGCTCGGGCGGCGCTGGTCAGACCCGGCCTTCCCGAAGAGCTTCCCCTGGTTCGGTGACGCGCGCTACTGGTCGAGCCACATTCTCGAACTGCGCGAACAGCTGGCGGCCTTCGACGAGCCACCGCTGGCACTCAACCCCCAATACTAGAAACAGGACTAATCGCGGGGACCGGGGAAGAACAGCGCCCGCACCCAGTTCCAGAAACGGTTTTCCGCCAGCAGGTCGCGCTCCACTGAATCGAAGAAGCGCTGCAACGCCACCGGATCGGCAAAGTAGTCGGCGCGGGTCTTGAAGCCCTGCTCCGGGTCCAGCTCTTTCACGACCTTTGCCGGGTTGCCCGCCACTACCACATTGGCAGGCACATCGCGGGTGACCACGGCGCGCGCAGCCACCACGCTGTTCTGCCCGACGGTGACGCCCTTCAGGACCATGGCGTGATCACCAATCCAGGCGTTCTCACCGATGTGCACCGGCTTCACCTGGTCGTCCCGGGCGGTGCGGTCGTAGATGCCATGCCAGTCCGAGTCGGTGATATAGGCACCGTTGGCGATCATCACGCTGTCGCCGATAGTGATCTCGTCCGAGGCGCTGATACGCGTACCGGGGCTCACCAGCACGTAGTCGCCGAGGGTGATACTGCCGCTGTCCAGCTCGCGTCCCCAGACCCCGAGATTCACCGGCGCCGCGCGCTCGCCGATCAGCGTGACGCACTTGCCGATACGGATATTGGGACCGGAGATCTTCACGTACCAGGGGCTCATGATGGTGTGGTGATCGCCGAGGTAATCGCAGCGGGGGCGGATAAAGTGCTCGGCGTACCAGTGCCGAAAATTGACGTAGGCTTTCTTGACCCAGAAGGGACGCAGGTCCTTGCGCATAGTTTTGTTGTCGGCGAAGGGGCGGCCTATCATGGCAGGCCAGTCTGCCAACATCAAACCGGGCCAGGACATGCAGGGCAATTCCCGCGAAGTCAGCAGCAGCCAGCAGGGGTGCCACGAGCAGCTCGAGGCAGTGGTGCGCAAGCACCTGGCGGAACCGAGCCGTCGGCCGCCTGCGGAGCACACTCGCGCGGCCTTCGAGTCCATCCGCGCACAGGTGGCGGCCGCGGGCAAACCGCTGGTGCTGGACTCTTTCTGCGGCACCGGTATGAGTACCGCACTGCTCGCCGAACGCCACCCCGACTGCCTGGTGATCGGCCTCGACAAGTCGGCCCACCGGCTGCAGAAGCACGCAGCCGCGGGGAATGATAACTACCTGCTGGTACAGGCCGAGTGCGGAGACTTCTGGCGACTCGCCCTGGACGCAGGCTGGCGGCTGCAGCACCACTACCTGCTCTACCCCAATCCCTGGCCCAAACCCGGTCAACTAAAGCGGCGGGTACACGGCTCCGCGGACTTCCCGGCCCTGCTGGCGCTGGGCGGCAGCATCGAACTGCGCAGCAATTGGCAGGTCTATGTAGAAGAGTTCACCCGCGCGCTGGAGCTTGCGGGGGAAAGCGCCAGCAGCGAGCTGTTCACCTGCGCACAACCGCTGACCCTGTTTGAGCGTAAATACGCAGACAGTGGCCACCGGCTGTGGCGCTGCCGGTGTCAACTGGGCCACAATACGCGGCCAAGCGCCGCGGAACACCAGACGAGGTAGCCGCATGATGCATGCAAGCGCCGATCCTATTTGGGATCGCATTCGCAAAGAAACCGAGGCAGAAGTCGCGAAGGAGCCTATCCTTGCCAGCTTCCTGCACTCGACGATTCTCAACCACAGCAAGCTGGAGTCTGCGCTGAGCTTTCACCTGGCGCACATGCTGGACAGCCAGACGGCGCCGGCCATGCTGCTGCGGGAAGTTGTGGAGAACGCGTTTTCATCCTGCAAGTCGATCGGCGAGTCAATACGCGCCGACCTGGTCGCCATTGAAGAACGTGACTCTGCCTGCAATAGCCTCTATGTGCCCTTCATATACTTCAAGGGCTTTCATGCCTTGCAGGCACACCGGGTAGCCAACTGCCTGTGGAACGATGGCCGCGAATCGATGGCACTTTTCTTCCAGAACCGGGTGTCGACTACCTTCCAGGTTGATATTCACCCGGCCGCGAAAATCGGCCGCGGCATCATGCTCGACCACGCCACCAGCGTGGTGATCGGTGAGACGGCGGTGGTGGGTAACAACGTTTCCATCCTGCAATCGGTCACCCTCGGCGGCACCGGCAAGGAAGAAGGCGACCGTCACCCCAAGGTCGGCGACGGGGTACTGATTGCCGCGGGCGCCAAGATTCTCGGCAACATCCAGGTCGGCGAAGGCGCCAAGGTCGGTGCCGGCAGTGTGGTGCTGCAG
>JASJBK010000158.1 GCA_030066555.1 Halieaceae bacterium | reverse complement strand
GATGTCCGGGATCGGGAACATCAGCTTGTGGCCGAACAGCCAGATGCCCACCAGGTGGTGGGGCAGCTGGTCAACCGAGGTGGCGGAAAAGCGGTTGTTGGTGCGGATGTGGCTGAACAGCGCGGACTGGTGGGTCATCATGCCGTAGTTGTGCACAGACGGATTGCCCATGTAGATGCCGATGGCGTGTACGCCATGGCGCTCGTGCACTTCGGCCAGCCGCCGTGCCGTGGTATCCAGCGCCTCGTCCCAACTTATGGTTTCCCAGTCGATGCTGCCGTCTTCGCCCACCACTTTCTTTACCGGTGCGCGCAGCCGGTCCGGGTCCTCGTGCAGGTCCTTGAGTGCTACCGCCTTGGGGCAGACGTGGCCGCGGGACAGCGGGTCGTTCTCGTCACCGCGGATGTCGACGATCTCGCCGTTCTCGACTTCGATCTTCAGGCCGCAAATGGCCTCGCACAGGTGGCAGGCGCGGTAGTGGGTGGTCATGCGGCGCTCCTCAGGCCCTGTACCAGGGCGGTGCATTCGTCACGCTCGAGGAAGCGCGGCACCGGGTAGCCGGCGCCCTCTTTCAGGGCCGCCTTCACAATCTCGTCGACATGCTCATCTTTGATGACATCGGTGGTGCGGGGAATACCGATGGCCTCATTCAACGCCCAGATGCGGTCGATAAATTTGCGCACCAGGTCGGCCTGGGGCTCACTCTCATCGCCGAGTTCGCAGTACACCGCCAGCTCGGCCAGCCGTTCGCCGGCGGTGTCTTTCAGCAGTTCCAGTACGTGCGGCAGCACCATGGCGTTGGCCAGGCCGTGGGGCATGCTGTAGTGGCCGCCCAGCTGGTGTGACACCGCGTGCACGTACCCCACCAGGCAGGTGGTAAAGGCAAGGCCCGCATAGTAAGAAGCGATGGCCATGGATTCCCTGGCGCCCATGTCATCGCCGTTGGCGCAGGCCCGCTCCAGGTTGTTGAGCACCAGGCGCGTGGCCGAGCGCCCGTACTGTAAGCATTCGGGCGTGTCCCAGGTATTGATATAGGACTCCACTGCGTGGGTCAGTGCGTCCATGCCGGTGGCGGCGGTAATGTGTGCCGGCAGGCCCCGCATGATCTCGGGATCCAGCGCGGCCGCTGCGGGTATCACCTTGGGATCTGCCACCACCAGCTTTTCATGGGTCTCATCGTCGGAAATGACCGCGGCGAGCGTTACCTCAGAACCAGTGCCGGCTGTCGTCGGTACAGCGAACAGCGGCAGTGCCGGCTCCTTGCCCTTCTTCAGGCCCACACACTCCATGGCCGTCAGGCCATTGGCGACTGCAATTGCCATGACCTTGGCGGCATCGATGGAACTGCCGCCGCCGATGGCCAGCACCCCGTCGCAGGCCTCCGCCTTGAGTATTTCCAGGCCCGCATCGACCACGCCGACGGTGGGGTCGGGCTTCACGCCGTCGTAGACCACGGTGCTGACACCCCTGACATTGAGCCGGGCGATGGCATGCTGTGGAATGCCGATCTCCATCAGCGGCTTGTCGGTCACAATCAGGATCTTTTTCAGCCCCATGTGCGCGATGGATTCACACAGGTTGATGGCGGCATCCCGGCCCACGAACATGGCGGGCCTCGGCTGTGGCGCCATGACAATGCCTTTCTTCAGTGCCAGGTAGGCTCGATAGCCCCATTCCTTGAAAAATACCGGCATGGATCCCCTCTCTTATTTTCTATGCAAGCTCTCGGCTCTTATACAGCTACAGGCAGTCATCCCGAGCAATCCGGAGAGGCAGTCTCGCAGTCCCCATCTAATATGTAAATGTTGACCAGACAGGAGGAGATTCCATGCAAACAGCCGTAATCATCGGTGTGGGCCCGCTGCAGGGCCTGGGTGCGGTACTGTCGCGGGCCGCAGCCCAACAAGGCTTGCACGTAGTGGTAGCCGGGCGCTCGGCGGACAAACTCGAAGCGGTGGTCGCAGCCATCGAATCTGACGGTGGTGCAGCCACCGCTGTGGCCTGTGATACCACCGACGAGCAGCAGGTAGTGTCGCTGCTGGAGGCGGCCGAGGCGATCGGGCCGGTGGACCTGGCGATCTACAACGCCGGTAACAATATGCCGAGTATGTTCCTGGACACCAGCGTCGAGCACTTCGAGAAGTGCTACCGGGTGGGGCTGCTGGGGGGATTTATGTTCTCGCGGGAGGCCTTGCGAAAAATGGTGCCGCGGGGCAGTGGCTGCCTGCTGTTTACCGGTGCCAGCGCCTCCATGCGCGGCAAGCCAGGGTTTGCCGCCTTCACCGCCGCCAAGGGTGGCTTGCGCAACCTGGCCCAGAGCCTGGCCCGCGAGTTCAACCCCCAGGGGGTGCACGTCGGCCACGTGGTGATCGACGGTGGCATCTACGGTGAGAAGATCGAGAGCAACTTCCCGGAGTGGTATGAAAAGCTGGGATCGGAGGGCCTGATCGGTCTCGAGGGCATCGCCGAGGCTTTCATATATTTGTACCGCCAGCCACGCAATGCCTGGAGCCACGAACTGGATCTGCGGACCCACGTAGAGAACTTCTAACTTTCGCGCACAGAAGGGAAGCATTCCCGGGCTTTTCATCGCTTTGAGTGTTGGGGCGGCGGGCGCTGCTTTATACTGCGCCGGTTTTAAAAGCCCGAGACTGTCCCCCATGAAAACACCGCTCACCCTGCTGCTGGCAGTAGCCCTGGTGGCCTGCGCCCAGCTTCCGGACCGCAGCGTAGCCAGCGCCGAGCCCGAGTACCTACGCGCCCATATCGAGTTCCTCGCCTCTGACGCCTTGCGGGGCCGCAATACCGGCACCAGTGGCTATGACGCCGCCGCGGAGTACGTGGCCGCCGAGTATCGCAAGCTGGGCCTGGTGCCCGCCGGTGACGGCGACAGCTATTTCCAGCAGGTGCCACTGCGCGAACACAATCTGGTCAAGGGCAGTGCCAGCGCAGTGATCGAAACTGCCGACGGTCGAACCGCGCTGAAGTACCCCGAAGACTTCATGATGAGCCCGGATCGCAACCGCCCGGTGGCGCGTATTGACGACGCGCCGCTGGTGTTTGTCGGCTATGGCATCGTGGCCCCGGATTTTGGCCACGATGATTACGCGGACCTGGACGTCGACGGCAAGGTAGTAGTCTGGCTGGCGGGACGCCCCGAGGCCTGGCCCACCGAGGAAGGTGCGCACCTCGCCTCCGGTACCCAGAAGGCACGCCACGCGGTAGAGCGTGGCGCAATCGGCGTGATTGAGCTGCACACCCCTAGAGAGGAAGCGGTGTTTCCCTGGGAGGATTCCCTCCAGTACCTGGATCAGCCCGGCATGAGCTGGGTGGGACCTGACGGCCTGCCCAATCGCTACTTCCCGGAAATCCAGGGTGCCGCCACCCTCAACCTCGACGCCGCAGGCTTCCTCTTCGACGGTGCGCCGATGGCGCTGGAGGAGGTGTTCCGTCGCGACACCGAGCAGGAGCTTATCGCGGGCTTCCCGCTGCCCACCCGCATTTCCCTGGCGCGCAAGTCCAGCTACCGGGAGCTGACCTCGCCGAATGTGATCGCGGTGATCGAAGGCAGCGACCCGGTGCTGAAGAATGAATACATCGTCTACAGCGCACACCTCGATCACATCGGCGTGATTCCTAATGAAGAGGGCGTGGAGGAAATCTACAACGGCGCCATGGACAACGCCGCCGGTATCGCCACGCTGCTGGAGACCGCCCGCGTGCTGAAGGACGACAGGCCCATGCGCTCGGTGATGATCCTGGCAGTCACCGCGGAGGAGAAGGGCCTTCTGGGCGCCGGCTATTTCGCCAACAACCCCACGGTGCCCATTGAAAATATCGTCGCCAATATCAACCTGGATATGCCGGTGATTACCTATCCCTTCGCCGACGTGGTGGCCTTTGGTGCCGAGCACAGTACGCTCAAGGGCTATGTCGACGCCGCTGCCTTTGACGCCGGCATCAAGCTGTCGCCGGACCCGATGCCCGAGCAGGGCCTGTTCACCCGCAGCGATCACTATGAGCTGGTACAGAAGGGTGTGCCGGCGGTGTTCCTGATGACCGGCTTCGAATCCCAGGACCCCGAGCAGTCCGGGGCCGAGGTGTGGCAGAAGCACCTCGAGCAGCATTACCACCAGCCCAGCGACGACCTGAACCTGCCCATCGACTACCAGGCCGGCGCCGTTTTCACAGAGATCAATATCAATATCGGTCGCGAGATTGGCAACAGCCCCGAGCGCCCGCGCTGGAACGCGGGGGACTTCTTCGGTCGCACTTTCGGCGGGGAAATGAGTGCCGAGGTAGAAGCTGCCGCGCCCTAGCGAGCGTCAGTCGTCGAGGTTCACCGTGGGGGGTGCTTGCAGCGCCTCTTCGTTCTTCACTGCCTGGGTGGTGATGTGCAGGTACAGCGACATGATTTTCGCCACCAGGTCCTGCACTTCAGGGTGCTCGTCGTAGACGTGGATCATGTGTCGCGCGCGCTCGAAGATTTCCTCAAGGTCGGCAATCTCGAGATCGCTGAGCGTGTCACCGCCGTCTATGCGCTCCTTGGTAGCGAGCAGGTTGGGGACGCCGTTTTTGGCTCTCTCGAGTAATACGGCAATGGTCGCTGAATCTTCAGCTTCGGTATCGCGATCAACAATTTCCATGGCGGGCTTCTGAGCGTGCTTCTTGCACCTTATTGGATTGTAGCTATAACTCAGTCGAAGAAACGGCTGATACGCGTCTTCATTTCCTCGGCCTTTTCATCTCCCGCCTCGGCGAGTTCCTGCAGGTAGGCCTTGCCTTCGGCGATGCGGTCCTTGAGGTCGTTGACGCGGCCCAACAGCTCTTCCTCCAGCTGGGCGCCCGCCAGCTCGGATTCCGCCTCGGCCCGGTGGGCCCTGGCCTCAGCCTCCGCTGCCTCCAGCCGCTCGTTCATGGCGGCCATTTGCTTCTCGATTTTCTCTATAAGTAGATCTGCGATGCCCATGAACTGCTCCTATTGTTGGCCTGCGTATCGGGTCAGGTTGAAAGTCTTCAAGCGCAGTTTAGTTGAAACTATATCCGGTAGTCGGAGCCGACGTCGCAATTGACGTCGCCGCACTAATCCCAGCTGAAATTCGTGACCACCAATTATCCTCCTGTTTCCTCGAGATGCTGTAGTCATTTCCGGCCGTCTTGTCGCCAGACCAGACGGGCTGTGGTCTGGCCGGACTATGAACTGCGTCACAGAAATGGTAATAGTTGGCAATTTTTGTAAAAACTGGCTTATAATCGCTCCGTAACAAAAATTGTACATTTGTCCGAACCGGGCGCGGTGCAAGAAATACGCAAGCTGTAGCAACGAGCAGCAAGCTGTAGAACCAGGCAAAAAAGAGCAAAAAAGAGAACAACAACGTGTCGGGATTGAAGAACCAGGCTGTACTGGCGCTGGCGGTGACTGCATCGCTGGCCGCTCCTGCCTGGGCTCAGAGCCTCGACACCTCCCTCAACCTCACCCCGGACCTGTTCGACGTGAAGATGAAGCCGGCCGAGGGCGAGAGCGAAGGCCTCAAGGAGGCCAGCTTCGGTTCCGGCCTGGGTTTTGCGCTGAGCAATAGCGTCCTGCAGTTTGATATGGACTACCGGGTGCAGAGCAAACTCAGGGATTCCTCCTCTGAGGCCGATGTGTCCCAGCGCGTGGGCGCCTCCCTGCAGAGTAAACTCCTCAACGAAATCCTTGGCCTGAACGCAGACATTCGCGCCGGCAGCACCCTGCGTGACGGCGGCTATGTCTACAGCCTGGCGCCGGGCTTCTCCAAGTCGCTGGCCGACCTGGGGCGCCTCAACGTGCGCTATGAGTACAAGCTGGACAAGCCCGGGGCAGACTCGGAGGAAAAGGAAAAGACGGCCTACAGCATGGGCCTCAAGGGCGCGACCGATAACGGTCGCCTGGATTGGTCTGGCAGCTACAGGTCGACTGACGTGTTTGGCGGTGTGGAACAGCTGCAGAGCACCGAGCGCATGGCATTCACCTCAGGTCTGCAGGTGGCGCCGGAGCTGCGCCTGGAAGTGTCTGGCCACAGCCTGGATGAGACCCGCTACGAGGGCGGCCTGGTCGATGAGCTTTACACCGAAACCCTGTTGGGCGCGGGCCTGTCCTGGTCACCGTCATCCCAGTATTCGGTGGCGTTCAAGGTCAACTCCCTGGACGAGTCCCGCAATCGCACCCAGGAAGTCTACGGCAGTGGCACCGTGTCCTGGTTCCCGCAGCGCAACATGGCCTTCACCCTGAGCTATGGCGACCACCTGCTCGAAGGTGCCCGCGGCGTCATGCTGGAAACCCGAATCGACCTCGGCGGTTCCTGATCCTGCGCTACACTCACCTGCATGGGTGAGCTGCTCGCCAATTTCGTTTTGTTCTTCGCTGTGATCGACCCGATCGGGACGGTCCCGGTTTTTATTGCTGTTACCCAGCCCTACGACGAGGCCACCCGCCGCGTGATCGCCTTCAAGGCGGCCTTCTTCGCCGCCCTGGTGCTGCTGTTCTTCGTTGTGGCGGGTGAGCCGATTCTCAATGCCATCGAAATCCCCATGGAGGCGTTCCAGATCGCTGGCGGTATTGTGCTATTCCTGTTCGCGCTCACAATGTTGTTCGGCGAGAGCAAGCCCGAAGAAGAAATCCGCATGGTGCGCGCCAGCCACGAGACGGCAGTGTTCCCGCTGGCTGTGCCCTCACTGGCCAGCCCCGGCGCGATGCTGGCTGCAGTACTGCTGACCGATAATGCCCAGAACACGGTACTTGAGCAGGCCGCCACCACAGGTGTAATCCTCGCCGTGTTGTTGGTGGCGCTGGTGCTGATGCTGCTCGCTTCCTATGTGCACCGGCTGATCGGCGGTGCCGGCGCCGCCATCATCAGCCGCGTGATGGGCATGATTCTCGCCTCCGTCGCTGTGGCCAACGTGCTGGAAGGGATACACAGCTACTACGGCCTGGCCTGAGGCCGCTGGACAGGGCTTTCTCGCCCCCCAATAATCGTTGCACACCAATACTGGAGAATTGCCCATGGCCGGAGGCAGTTTGCTGCTGCTGATCGACGATATCGCCGCGGTGCTCGACGATGTCTCACTCATGACCAAGGTGGCGGCCAAGAAAACTGCTGGCGTGCTGGGCGACG
>JASJBK010000157.1 GCA_030066555.1 Halieaceae bacterium | reverse complement strand
TCCGCGGGCACCACGGTCACTTCCCAGGATTGTCCCAGCAGTTCCTCGGGGTCATAGCCGAGCATCTTCGCGTAGCCCTCGCGCACCACCCGGAACTTGCCGTCGGTGTCCAGCCAGGAGATACCGGTCATGGCGTTCTCGACGGCGATCTGCAGCTCTTCCGCCGTCGCGTCATTGGTGAAGCGGAACTGGGCCCGGGGTAGGCTGGCTATCCTGTCTTCCACGCTGTCTCCCACCCGTTGTGCCTCGTCGGCTGCAATGAATATTTATGTGTGCCGGAGGTGTTACTCCGGGGCGCCTGAATCCGTGCCCCTGGCGAATCCATCGTATTTATCAGGGGTATACGGTATCAGGGTGATCGACGCAACCGTCCACTTCTTGATTACGCGGCGGTTTCAAACTGAACAAAACCGCGTCAGGACTTATCCTGCGTCGCGCGTTCCACGGACTCTGAACAGCGAGGACAGATGCTGTGGCTGACAGGTGTCATCTCGGCCACATACTCGTGGAGTGGCTGCCAGTGGCCCCCGTCGCTGTCATCACGCTTGACGCTGCGACACCAGGCACAGACCGGCAGCAGGGACTGCATGGCCTTGAGTTCTGAGGCGGCGCGATTGAGCTCGAGGTGACTGACAACAGCGTCACGCAGAATTGTCAGCGCATGGAGTTGGTCTGCGCTGAGGCTGCGAGGCACCCGGTCGATGACACAGAGCGTGCCGAGGCTGTGTACGCCCTCCACCCGCAGCGGCGCTCCCGCATAGAAACGGATGCCGGGGTCGCCGGTAACCAGGGGGTTATCGACAAAACGAGGGTCTTCACAGGCATCCTCGACCACGAGCACATCCTCACCGTGGAGGGCGTGCGCGCAGAAGGCCTGTTCCCGCGGGGTTTGCGTGGCATCGAGGCCGTGCCTGGACTTGAACCACTGGCGATCCTCATCGACGAGGCTGACCAGGCTGATGGGAGCCTCGCAGATCGCCGCAGCCAGTCGAGTCAGGTTGTCGAAGGACGCCTCTGCGGCAGTATCCAGAATCTGGTAACGCGTTAGCGCCTCCAGTCTGGCGCTTTCCTGGGAGCTGGAGCCTGAGCTATTCATCGATTCGAGAAACTTTGTTTTATTTAGACTTCTTGAAAGTCTATCAGATCATTTTCGCCAATGTGCGCAACCCGCCTGCCCGCCGCAAGAAAGATGCGCCCGCAGCGCGCTGCCTCGCTCGCAATGTGACCCCGCTCTAAAGTTCTGCCGCAGGCTGTCGAAAGCACCGGCATAAAGCGAATTTTTCGACCCAACAGCGCCCTCCGACGGTGCGCGCAGCAGGCACAGCATCCAGCATGTCACAGGCGGACGACCAGCACAGGGACAGCTCACACGCCGAGTTGATTGATGTTGAGATCAACAAGCAGCGGCAGGTGATCTACACCCTGTGGTTCATCTTTATGAGCATCCTGTTCGGCTTCTCGGTGCTCGCGCTTGTCGAGGGACGCAGCAACTGGGGCATGGTACTGCTCGCCTCGACCGTAGTCTGCGCCGTCTACCTGTTGCACGAGCGCCACTTCAATAAGGACGTGCCCGGCCTCACCATCCCCAACCTCACACTGCTGCTGCTGGTTGCCGTGCTGACAATCACCGGGGCAGTCGAAAAGACCGGGCCGCTGTTTATCTATGCGATCGTGATCATGGGCGTCCTGACCAACAATTTCCGGGGTGCAGCCCTGTTTGGCGCCTCGACCATTGGCTTGTTGCTACTGCTGCTCTTCGTATTTGACGACATGCTGCTGCAGGTCGAGTACAGCCAGGCGATGAAAACACGCCTGATCTACAGCATGACCGTGCTGCTGTGGGTGGCCCTGATCGGCTCCTACTACCAGGACGAGGCACAGGAAGTCACCCACCGCCTGCACCAGCGCGTTCACAGGCTCGCCTACTTTGACAGCCTGACCGGCCTGACCAACCGGTCCAGCTTTCGCCGCTGGCTGCAGCGGTCCCTAGAACGTGCCCAGCGGGATGGCAGCGGGCTGGCGCTGATCTATATCGATCTCGACAACTTCAAGCAGGTCAATGATCGCTTCGGCCACAGCATGGGCGATCGGGTACTCGCCACCTTTGGCGAACGCCTGAGCGACTGCCTGCGCCCCACAGACAACAGCCTGCACATGGTGTCGACGGAAGACATCGCTCGCCTGGCGGGAGATGAGTTCATCGTCATCCTGCAGGATGTGTCTGAACCGCGCGTCGCCGAGCTGGTCGCCCGCCGCATTCTCGCGATGTTCGAGAACGGCTTCCTGGTCGACGATCTCAACACCTCGGTTACCTGCAGTATTGGCATCGCCTTCGTTGAAGCAGGGCAGGAATCGGCTGAAACGCTGCTCAACAACGCTGATGCGGCGATGTACAAGTCCAAGCAGAAGGGCAAGAACCGATACGAGTTCTTCTCGGAGAAAATCGCCGCGGTCATGCAGGAACGCCACCGGATTGAAGCGGGGCTCCAGGACGCGCTGGCCAGCAACGGCTTCAACCTGGTGTTCATGCCCATCTATGAAGCCAACACCCTGCGTATCGTCGGCTTCGAAACACTGCTGCGCTGCGAGACGCCGGAATTGCAGGGCATAGGTCCCGACCGCTTCATCCCGGTTGCCGAGACCACCGGCCAGATCAAGCGCATCGACCTGTGGGTGCTGGAGAACTCCATGGCCGCCTTGCGCACCCTGTGCGCCGAGCAGGGTTTCGAGGGCATCATGTGCGTGAACATTTCCGCCTTGGAACTGCAGAACGGCGAATTCCCCGCGCAGGTGGACTACGTGCTGCGCAAGTACGGCATCCGCCCGGCCCAGGTTGAACTTGAGCTCACTGAGACCAGCGAGGCCCTCTACGACCAGGCCAGCCTGTCCACGCTGGAAGAGCTGAAGAGCCTTGGCGTGGGCCTGTCACTGGATGATTTCGGTACCGGCTATACCGCTTTCAACCAGCTCGTCAAATTCCCGGTGGACTGTCTCAAGATCGACCGCAGCTTCGTGAACAGCCTGTTTCAGCAGGACAACGCCAAGGGCCAGATGGTGGAGATCATCAAGAACCTGGCCGGGCTCTACAACCTGCGGGTAGTCGCCGAAGGCGTCGAGACCCGGCAACAACTCGCCTACCTGCAGCAGATCGGCTGCAACTGGCTGCAGGGCTACCTGTTGTCCCAGCCACTCAGCTACCAGGACTTCAGCGACCTGCTGCGTGAACACACGCCGCTCTCGCATCATGCCGAAGCAGCAAGCGGTCTTACACGTACGATCAACGCCTGGCGCTAGCGATAGCGCTGGGATACACATCACAGAATCGCTCTAAAGATTCTGCAGCGTCAGTCGATAGGACTCAGTAACGGGAAAATCCAGGGACACTCGGGCACAGAGCATGGCACAGAGTCGGGCAGGGAAACGAGCCGAGGTGGGCACGCTGTCAATGCGCAGCGCGTTCAGCCGCCTGTTGCTTGCCCTGCTGCTCGCACTGATGCCCACGGCCCCGACCCTGGGCGTCGACTACATCAGCATCAAGTTCGCCAAGAAGAACCAGCTGCGCACCAGCTTCCGCTGGATCCAACACAACCCCAGGCTGGTGAATAACAAGTCCATGACCCCGGTGGCCGTCGAAGGCGAGAGTGCAGCCAGTGCCGGTCGCCAGGGCACCAGCCGCCCTGACAAGGTCGGCATTCCGGAAGAATTCTATGATCTGCACCTGCCCTACGGAGCAGTGGGCAAGATCTTCTTCGTAAAACGCAGCGGAGAGGTCTCGACCTGTACCGGCGCCTTCGCCGGTGGCGGCCACACGGTGCTGACGGCGGCCCACTGTGTGCTCGGTATCGCCGGTGACTGGCACTCGGATTTCATTTTCGTACTCGCCTACGGCACGGAGAACCAGGAAGTCTACGGCATCGAGTGTGCCGCAGTACCTGGTGAATGGGGCATGCTGGAGGGCAACGCAGCACTGGACTACGACTACGCCTTCCTGCGCACCACCCGGGCCAGCACCCAGGGCAGCCTCGGTATCACGCACGGGATTCCACCGGCAGAACTGATGCTGGTGGGCTACTCCAACAACTTCAAGAACGGGCACAGTCCACTGCGCGTCTCGGTAGAGACGTTCGCAGACGGCCCCGCCCGACTCGCCTATGCCAACAACCCGCTCAGCCAGGGCAGCAGCGGGACCCCGTGGGTCGGCATGTCGACGGTGTACAGCCTTACCTCGCATTTTCACGAAAGCGAGAAGGACGTGATGCTCGGACCACGCTTTACCGAAAAAACCATGGAATTACTGAATTACAGCCGTAATGGCTGTGAGGCCGGCTAGGACGGCCGGGAGACTCAAGATGACTACACAACAGAGAAACTGGAAGCGCCGCAACTACCTGATCAACCCGGGCTTTCAACTGCGGTTCATGTTCTACATTGCCTGCGGCATGTTGACGGGCTTCGCAGTGATCTACTTTACCAATCACTGGTACATCAACATTCTCAATGAACAGGGGCGTGAACTGGGGCTGAACCCGGGCCACATCTACTTCGAGTTTGTCGACCAGCAGCGGCGCCTGATGAACATTGCATTCGCAGTGGTTTGCACGGCGGTATTCACGGTGCTGATGGTGTGCTCCATGCTGCTGTCACACAAGATTGCCGGACCGATCTACCGGGTAAACAAGTACAGCCGCGAGGTAATCGCCGGCGATGTGCCTGCCTACCCGGTGTCGCTGCGCAAGGGCGATTTCTTCCCGGAACTCGCCACCATGGTCAACGACCTGGTAGCGCATAGCCAGCAAAATGCAGTGGCAAGTAGCGCGGCTGCAGAGGACGCCAAAGTCGACAGTGCCGAGGTAGCAGCTGCGCCCAGGAAACCGGCCTCCATTGAAGGCACCGCGCTGGAAGGCGACGAGGTATGGAGCATGGATGCCCCGGGGCGGCTGGTCACCGAGTCCTGATCTGGCCCCTGCAAGGGCCGCGCAGCAGGCGGCAGATCTCGCTAGCTAGCGCTAAATTTAAAAGAGCCAGAACAAAACCTGGTTGTATTTTATCTCGGGAAATTAGCTGTTTCACGGCGTGGGATGGGTAATAATCCGTGAGATAGGTCACCGAATTGCTCGCCCGGCTAGCAGAATAATACCGGCACAGGCGATGCTTGAGTTCGGGGCACAACCAGATGACGGACCATCCGACACAAGCGACAGTCAAACCAGTACAACGCAGCCTGCTGTTGCCGCTGCTTATTGTACTGGTGCTGCTGGTCGCTGGCTTCAGCCTGGCGCTGCAGATACACCACCGCCAGCACCTTGAACGCGCCACTCTCGAGCGCGGGCAGGTTTTCAGCCAGCTCTTGCAGCGCCTCATTGAAGAGCGCTCAACGGCGCTGGTTGACACCCTGCACGGTATCACCCGCAACGATCCCCACCTGGTCGATCACCTGGTAAACGGCGACCGCGAGGAACTCCTGGAGCACTACACGCCACAGTTTCTGGCGCTCCGCGATGGCCTCGATGTTGCCCACTTCTATTTCCATACCGCTTACGGCCACAACCTGCTGCGTCTGCACCGACCTGACCGCTACGGCGATCGCATCGATCGTCACACCATGAACGCGGTCCTCGGTGGTCAACAGGTGTCGGTGGGCATCGAACTGGGTCCGCTGGGGATCATGGCCCTGCGCGCGATTGAGCGTGTCGAAACCCCTGATGGCAGGCTGGTGGGCTTTGTCGAACTGGGTGTGGATCTGCATTCGCTGCTGGAAGTGCTCAATCGCGACCATGGCGCCGATTTCGTCGTTATCACCCACAAGGAAGAACTCGACCGCGAGGGCTGGGAAATCAGCATGGAGCTGAGTGACAGCAGTGCAACCTGGGAGCAGTTCCAGAACGTGGTCGTCAGCTACGAGTCACAGCCGGGACTGGCAGTCCAACTTGCCAACATCATCGAGGCAGATCCCGGAGTCCGCGAGGATAGTGCCAACCAGAGGATGAACTATCTGACCCTGAACGAGCGGCAGATCATGGCGCTCACCTACCCGCTGCGGGACCTGACCGGCGCTCAGCGCGGCGACGTTATCGCACTGCGCGATGTCACTGATGCAACTACCGAGATGCAGCAAGTAGGACGTACGGTATCACTGGCCGCTGGCGTGCTGTCAGCCGCCCTGGTGTGCTTTCTGTATGTGGCCTTGCGGCGGGTCGACCGGGGTATTCAGTCGCAGCAGGCGGACCTGCTCCGCAGCCGGGAGAGACTCGACTTTGCCATGTCGGTGGCCAACGACGGCGTCTGGGACTGGAACGTTCTCACCAACGAGGTCAGCTTCGACGACCGCTACTTCACCATGGTGGGCTATGAAGTCGGTGCCTTCCCGGGCACTTTTGACGCCTGGAAGTCCCGCGTCCACCCGGAGGACTTTCCACGCGTCCACGCAGCCATGAGCAGTTTCCTCGGGGATGAAACCGACACATTCGACTCGGAATTCCGGTTTCTCTGTGCCGACGGCGAGTATCGCTGGCTGCGCGGCCGCGGCAAGATCGTTGCCCGCGGTGCCGACGGCAAGCCCACGCGCTTTGTCGGCACCCATTCGCACATCAGCAAACGCAAACAGGCTGAAGCAGAGAAAGAACACGCGGCAGCCACGCTCAGCAAACGCAATCGCACGCTGGAGTCACTCAATCGCCTGGGCGGCGACCTGACGCTGGCCACCTCCATCGAGGAAATTGGCAAGCGCACCGTGTCGGTGCTGCGGGAGCAGGATGGCGCCCCCCTGATCGGCATTTACCTGGTGGACGATACCGGCAACTATCTTGAGCTGACTTACTATGACGCCATACGGGTGGACGACGCCCTGCTCAGCTCGGCGCGCCGGCTACCCATAGCCAGCAGCTTCAACGGCCTGGCACTGCAGCAAGGGGATATTATTCACTGCGCCGATTTCGCCAACGACGAGCGCATTCATCCCGAAGTGCAGGCCGCCTTTGTGAAGGCCGGAGCGCGCGCGGAAACCATTCTGCCGCTGATTTTCCGCGGCCGCCCGATGGGGACCATCGCCATCGTCTACCCGGAACCGGTGGAATACGGCGAGGAGGAACGCTGGGCCCACAACGCGGTGGCGCAGACTGTCGCCATTGCCATCGAGAACCTGCACAACCTC
>JASJBK010000156.1 GCA_030066555.1 Halieaceae bacterium | reverse complement strand
ACCTTCCCCCGCCCCCGCCTCTCCAACTGCCCCCGAGGCGCTGACCACAGCGCTCACACAGGACCCGACGCCGGACAAGATGTTCCCGCCCTCGATCGAGGAGCTCAGCTTCGCTGTCAACGGCTCGCGCCTGTCAGGGATTCTCTACCTGGCCAATGGGTTGGGGCCGCACCCCACGGTGGTCCTGCTGCACGGCCTGCCCGGCAACGAGAAGAACCTCGATATTGCCCAGGCCTTGCGCCGGGCCGGCTTCAACGTCCTGTTTTTCCACTACCGGGGTGCCTGGGGCAGCGAGGGCGACTACATCATCTCAAAGCAGACTGAGGATGTGGCCGCCGCCATCGACTTCCTGCGCAAGAACGCGGTGCGCCACCGGGTAGACGTCAACAACCTGAGCCTGCTGGGCCATTCCCTGGGCGGTTTCGCCGCACTGGCGGCGGGCAGCCGCGACCCGGGCCTGGCCTGCGTCGGCGCCCTGGCTCCTGCCAACCTCGGGCTTATGGCAGAGGGCATCCGGGCCGGGGAAGCCAGCGCCCTGGCCTTCCTGGATTACGCCGATGGCCTGTTCATGCTGCGCAATTTCGATGGCGTTCACATGCGCGAGGACCTGTTGTCGGTGCCGGCGATGAAACTCGATACCCGGCTGTTCGGCCCGGGGCTGCGTGGCAAGTCGGTATTCATGATCACCGGCACAGAGGACAAAGTGCTGCCGCCTCCGTCGATGTTCGACCCGACCGTGAAAGCCTACATGCGCGACCCGGCGATCCGCCTGCAACATCACAAGATCCCCGGGGATCACTCCTTCTCCTACAGCCGCATCCAGCTCACGGAGCGCGTCCTGGACTGGCTGGTCCACGACTGCCGCTAGGGACACACGTATGCGGCAACTCTCGATATCTGTCGTGTTTGTCAGGGCGGTGCTGAAATACGCCGTCGCCCGCGGGCTCGACCCGGTGGCACTGCTGCGGGAAAACCGCATCTCACCGCGCCTGCTGGAGGGGGACGACCCGAGAATCTCGATCGAGCGCTTCGCTGACCTCCAGGTCAGCACCATGCTGGCGATGGAGGACGAGTTCCTCGGCTACGGGCCCCAGCCGCTACCGCTGGGCACCTGGTCGATGATGTGCCACGCGGTAATACACTGTGACACGCTGGGCAAAGCGCTGGCACGCTACTGCCGGTTCTTCGGCCTGTTCCAGCAGATCGCTACACCAAAACTCATCATCGAAGACCAGAACGCCATCGTCAGGCTGACACCTCACGATAAGCAGCAGGACATGGACACCTACGCCGCCGAGCTCGCGCTGTTCAACTGCCACCGCTTCATGAGCTGGCTGGCCTCGGAGCTGCTGCCGGCCCAGGCATTCAATTTTGCGCACGCCGCGCCGAAGCATGTTGACGAGTACCGGCCCATGTTCGCGGGCAACCCGGTCAACTTTGACCAGCCGCATACAGAAATGGTGTTGAAGGAAGCGCTGCTGGAGATGCCGGTCACCCAGAACGAGCAGTCGCTGGCGCGTTTCCTGCGCCACCCGGTGCTGGCACTGCTCACCCAGCAGTACGACCAGGCCAGCTGGACCGCACGGGTCAAGCAGCTGCTGCGCAAGGACCTGGTCAATATGCCGGAGCTGGAACCGGTGGCGGCCACCCTGGATGTGCACCCGCAAACCCTGCGCCGGCGCCTCAGCAAGGAGGGCACGTCATTTTCAGAACTCAAGGGCCAGGTGCGACGCGATGTCGCCCTGCACTACCTGGGCAAGCAGGGCCTGAGCATCGAGGAGATTGCCCACCGCGCGGGCTTTTCCGAGTCCAGCGCCTTCATTCGCGCCTTCAAGGGCTGGACCGGGGTGACGCCCTACACTTACCGCAAGGGGCTCTAGGTCGTCCCCGCGCAGCTACCTGTCATTCCCGCGCAGTTACCCGTCATTCCCGCGCAGGCGGGAATCCAGAGGGCGAATGGGCTGGATCCCCGCCTACGCGGGGATGACGACGTGTGCGGGGATGACGAACGGTGCGGGGATGACGGAGGACGCAGCCGTGGCTCAGCCGGCGTCGGCCACCAGCAGCGCTTCCTGCAGCTCCTTTTTCACAAACTTGCCGCTGGCATTGCGTGGCAGCGGCTCGTCCAGCACCCAGATGTAGCGCGGGATCTTGAACTTGGCCAGCAGTGTCTTGCTGAATTCGCGGATTTCCGCCGCATCGAGACTGGTGTCCTGGGCCGGAAAGATAGCGGCGCCCACCTCTTCACCCAGGCGCTCGTCCGGCACCGCAAACACTGCACACTCGGCAACTCCGTCGTGCTTGTAGAGTGCGGTCTCCACTTCCGAGCAGTACACGTTCTCACCGCCGCGCAGCACCATATCCTTGGCGCGGTCGACCAGGTAGATGAAGTTGTTCTCGTCCAGGTAGCCGATGTCACCGGTGTGCAGCCAACCCTCGACGATGGTTTCGGCGGTCGCCTCGGGGCGATTGAGGTAACCCTTGATCACCTGTGCCCCACGCACGCAGACTTCGCCGGCCTCACCGAGGGGCAGCGTGTTGCCCTCCGGGTCGATGATCTTGACTTCGTAGTTGGGCATGACAATACCGGCACTGTTGGGCTTGTCGACGAAGTAATCTCCCGCAGAGGCGCTGATAATGCCGCACACCTCGGTCATGCCATAGCCCTGGGACGGGCGTGCACCCTTGCCGGCCTTGTCGATCTTCTCCACCAGGTCGGGCTGTACGGCGGCGCCTCCGCCACCCAGGGCCACCAGGCTGGAGGTATCGCGATGCTCGAAGTCGGGGTGGCTGATGATCTCCCGGCTCATTACCGGTACACCGGTGAAGGTGGTGATCTTCTCTTCCTCGATAATGCGCAGCGCCTCGCCCGCGTCCCACTTGTACATGTGCACCAGCTTACCGCCGGCAATGGTCACGGTCTGGGCCAGGCAGTTGTTGGCGGTGACGTGGAACAGCGGAGTCGCCACGATGGCGGCCACCGGCGGCGCACCACCTTCCAGAGGGTTGGCGCCCTCCTCGCCCCTGGCAGCCGCCGCGGCCGCAGCCTGGGCCATGTTGATGAACATCAGGCTCATGAGGTTGTTGCAGCAACCGCGATGCGTGAGCTGCGCACCCTTGGGGAAGCCGGTAGTGCCCGAGGTGTAAAAGATGCAGGCATCGTCATCGGCATCAATGGCCGCCTCCGGCAGCACCGCTTCGGTTGCCATGACTTCGGACCACGGGCGTACCCAGCCGGGGATATCGTCGACCCGCACCGCTGCCACCAGCAGGTCCGGGAACTCGTCGCGAATCTCGGTAAAACGCTCGAGTCGCTCGCGGTCGCAAATCATCGCCTTGGGCGCCGAGTCGCTCAGGCCGTATTTCATCTCTTCCGGTACCCACCAGGCATTCATGCCAACTACCACGGCGCCAATCGAGGTGACGGCCCAGTAGCTCAGCATCCACTCCGGGTAATTGCGCATCGCAATCGCCACCCGGTCATGCTGGCCAACGCCGTTGGCGGTCAGCCAGTTGGCGATGCGGGCGACCTGTTGGTGGGCATCCGCGTAGGTCCAGCGCTCATCCTGGTATACCAGGTAGTCTTTTTCCGCGTGTCCGGCAGATAGTGCCCAGACGTCGCGCAGTGAATTCGGGGTGTTCTTCCACGCCTTGAGGGTCTGCCCCGCCACCTCGGCTTCTCCCAGTTCAAACATCTGCCCGGGTGCGGTCATGGTGTCGAAAACATTCTTGAGCTCAGCGTACATCGGGGCGATTTCCTCGGTGATTTGGAATTGGCAGCCGCAGAGTGTACCAATATCCGGTGCCTACGCCAGCAGGCCTACAGGCCCGGACACGGAGTCCTGAGATTCTTTTACCGCGGCTATGGCATCCTCGGCATGCCTCGTTCAGAATTCGCAGCCTATGAAAAAAATCGGTGGATATTTACTGGTGTCCCTGGGGCTGGTCCTGGCACTCAGCACAGGCGGTACCTGGTGGTACTACAAGGACGCCATTCACGTTGAGCAACGCAGCTTTGCGGACCTGCGCGACCTGCTCGAGCCCAACATTGAGTTCTATCTGCCAGAGCGCGAGGGGCCGGCTCCGGCGGTGATATTCGTGCACGGCTGCGGCGGCCTCAGCCCGGCGACCGAGCCCCGGGCCCGCACCGCCCAGGCGCTGGGTTATGTGGCCGTGGTCCAGGACAGCATAACCCCGAGGGGCCTTGACTGGCCCGATGTCTGCGACGGCCGTGTCCTGCAGGGGGCGGAACGGGTTGGTGACCTGCTGGTCACGCTGCAGGTAACCCGGGAGCACCCGGCGGTAGACCCCGAGAAAATTGTCGTCGTTGCCTATTCCCACGGCGCCTGGACAGCACTGGAGGCCTTTGCCCTCGATGAGGCCCTGCCATCAAGCCTGGCTGACAGCCCGGGCCACCACCTGGCCGGTGTCGAGGGCCTGGTGGCCTGGTATCCCTACTGCGGCTGGGGGGTCGGCTTCAGCGAAGGCTGGGCGCCGGAAATCCCTACCCTGGTGCTGCTGGCGGAGAAAGACGAAATCACCGAACCCGGGCCCTGCGCGGACATCGCCGCCCGGCAGGCCGACGCCGGCCACCAGATTCGCACGATCACCTATCCCGGGGTCAGCCACGGCTTTGATCGCAATGAGGACTGGGTCAAGCTGTACGATCCGGTGATGGCGAAGCGCGCCCTGTCCGAACAGGCCAGTTTCCTGAAACAGCACCTGGGCAGCTATCCCTGACCTCACTGCCCACGGCAAACCTGTTCAACCGCGCCCCGCGGGTGTCATTTGCTGTATATTTTTTTGTCCCGGCTCGTCATTGTTCCGCAACTGTTCACACCACAGACTGCGTTGCGCCCGGCGAGAACGAAATAAACAGTACAACCGGTAGGCCCGCATGCTCGTTCATCACTTCACCGAATACTATGCCCGCAACTTTCCCGACAATCCCTGCATCACCCAGGACGGTCACACCTCCAGCTATGGCGAGATAAACCGCCTCGCCAACCAGCTGGCCAACGGCCTAAAGTCCCTGGGGGTCGGCAAGGGGCACCGCGTCTGTATCCTCGGTGAAAACAGCCGCGAACACCTGCTGCTGTTCCTGGCAGCCTGCAAGATCGGCGCGGTCACCGTTTCCCTGAATTATCGGCTGGCGCCGGCGGAGCTGGCGTTCATAATCAACGATTCCGAGAGCCGCGTGCTGCTGATGCTGGATGACGGCTTCATCGACACCCTCGACAAACTCCGCCCCGAGTTGCCGGCGGACTTCAACCTGCTGACTCGAGGCCTGTCGGACAGTCATGACTGGGATAGCTGGCTGGCAGCCCAGCCGGACAGCAAACCCGATGTAGAGGTCGAGCCCGGGGATCCCTTCTTCCAGCTCTATACCAGCGGCACCACCGGCAACCCCAAGGGTGTGGTCACCAGCCATGCGAGCTTTGTGGCCGAATGCGTGATGAACACCACCTTCTTCCCCTCGCGGCCGTCGCCGGGCAGTGCCGACATAGTCTGTGCCCCCATGTTCCACATCGGCGGGGCCGGTTCCGCCCTGGTGTCGACCTACAGCGGATCGACGATCCTGCTGCACAAGACCTTCGACCCGGTGAAAGTGGTCGAGGATATCGAACGCTACCCGGTCGGCAGCGTGTTTATGGTGCCGGCCATGATCATGGCGGTGCTGCAGATTCCCGGCATCGAAGATCGCGATTTCTCCGGCCTCAAGCAGATATTCTACGGCGCCTCACCGATTTCCGAGGCGGTGCTGCGCCGCGCCATGGAAGTCTTCGGGGTGGACTTCATCCAGATGTACGGCATGACCGAAACCGGCGGCACCGTGGTGAACCTGACCGTGGCCGATCACCAGCGCGCCCTGGCCGGCAAGCCCGAGTTGCTGCTGTCCTGTGGCCGCCCCTCGGTGGGCGCTGAGGTCAAGATCATGGACCTCGAAGGCAAGGAATGCCCCCGCGGCGAGGTCGGTGAAATCTGGATCAAGTCCGATACCAACATGCTCGGCTACTACAACCTGCCCGAGGCCTCCGCCAGCAGCCTGACCGATGGCTGGGTGCATTCCGGCGATGCCGGCTACATGGATGAAGAGGGCTACATCTATCTGAAGGACCGCATCAAGGACATGGTGGTGAGCGGCGGTGAGAATATCTATCCGGTGGAAGTCGAAAACGCCCTGGCCCACCACGCGTCGATCGCCGATGTGGCGGTGATCGGCGTGCCGGATGAGAAGTTCGGCGAAGCCCTGCTGGCCTTCGTGGTCCTGAAGCCCGACACATCACTGGCGGTGGACGAAATGATCGAGTTCTGCCGCGACCGCATCGCCGGCTACAAGATTCCCCGCCAACTGGAAATCATCGAAGAAATGCCCCGCAACCCGTCCGGCAAGATTCTAAAGAAAGAACTGCGCAAGCCCTACTGGGAAGGCGTCGAAAGGAGCATCGGCTAATGAACTTTGAACCCAGCCCACTCGCGGCCCAATACATCGAGCGTCTCAATGCGTTCATGGAGGAGCACGTCTACCCGGTCGAGCACGACTACTACGACTATGTGGACAGTGCCGAGGACCGCTGGGCCACCGTACCGCTGATGGAGGAACTCAAGGCGAAGGCACGCGAGGCCGGGCTGTGGAACCTGTTCATGCCGAAGGACCACGGCGGCGAGCTGTCCAACCTCGACTACGCGCCGCTGGCAGAGATCATGGGCCGGGTGCTGTGGTCCCCGGAGATTTTCAACTGCAATGCCCCGGACACCGGCAACATGGAAGTGTTCATGAAGTACGGCACCGAGGCCCAGCAAGCCCAGTGGCTGGAACCGCTGCTGAACGGCGACATCCGCTCTGCCTACGCCATGACCGAGCCCGCGGTGGCCTCCTCCGACGCCACCAACATCGAGACCCGCATCGAGCGCGATGGCGACGAGTACGTGATCAATGGCCGCAAGTGGTTCATCACCGGCGCCATGAACGAGCGC
>JASJBK010000155.1 GCA_030066555.1 Halieaceae bacterium | reverse complement strand
CCGCAGCCGAACTTGGTGCCGGTCATACCCAGCTGCTCGCGGATCACCCACAGCAGCGGGGTGCCCTCGTCCGCATCGACTTCGATGCGCTTGCCGTTGACGTTGATTTTCTTCATGCCTGCATAATCCTCGCGACAGTGATGGCGTGAATGATATTCGGTGGGAAACCCCTAGTTTGGCCCCGGACGCTGGCCGTGTCGAGTCAGCGGCGCTACAGATACAGCGAATAGGCGTGGAAATCCTCGTTGACGATCTCGTAGCCCAGCTTTTCATAGAGATGCTGCCCGATGGCATTGCTATGGGCCGTAAGCAGGTCGACCCGCGCGGCACCGCTGTCCCGGGCGAATTCCGACGCCCGCTTCATCAGGGCCTCGCCCACGCCGCCCCGGCGAGCGTCGGCGTCCACGTACAGATCGTAGAGTATCTGAATTTTCATCAGCTCTACCGAGCAGAAGGACGGGTAGAGCTGCACGAACCCCAGCGCCCGGTCACCGTCCAGCGCGACAAAAATGCGCGATTCGTTGTTAAGGATGCGTTCATGAATAAATTGCGTGGCAGCCCGCAGGTCGGCTTCGCATTCATAGAACTGCCGGTAAAGGTCGAACAGGCGCCCGACTTCGTCGACATGGGATGATGTTGCGACGTCTATGCGCATGGCCAGAACGGATTACTTCGAGCCGAGGTTCTTGCGCTTCTCCTCGACCGCCTGGTCGAGCACCTTGAGCATCTCGATGCGCTGGCTCAGTTCGGTGTTTTCCTGCTGAAGCTGCGCGTTGGCCTGCTCGGATTTCTCCAGTTGGGCTTCGAGATCGGCAATGCGGCCCTTGAGCTTCAGAGTCTCCGCAGCATGCTCCTCAAGCGAGACGGTTTCCGGCTTGTTGCCGCCCAGTTGAGAGCAGCCGCTGAAAAGTGAAACCAGGATCAGTAGTACCGCCAGTCTGCTATGACTCATTCTGTCTGCCCCGAGATCAGGCGCTTTTGGCCGCCACCTTGCGGTCTTTCCTGCTGCCGCCGTGCCGCTTCCGGCGTTCAACCATGAACACACTGCCAAGCTTGGCCTTGGCATGCTCTTTCATCTCCGCGGCAACTTCACCGAACTGGATGTGGTTGAGCTCCTTGTTGTGGGCATTGGTCACGACAGCGATGGAGATAGTCGCCAGGGGAAACTGCACTTCGTCGCCCTGGCGATTCTCACCGACAATGTAGCCGCGTTTTCTGTCGCTGTCATTGTAGAAGTCAGGTATCTCCTCATCAAAGGCATCGATCACGGTCTGGCAGATCGCCTCGTAGGCCTCCGGCATGGTGATGACGACGAAGTCGTCGCCGCCGATGTGGCCGATGAAGTCGTCGTCACCGCCGTGTTCAGCCACCGCCTTGCTGATGAAGTCGGCCGTGGCCTGGATCAGCTCATTGCCTTTCGCATAACCGTAATGGTCGTTATAGGCCTTGAAGTTGTCGATATCCATCAGGCAGAAGGCCATGTCGACCTCATCCTCAATGCGCGCCTTCATCAGGGCGTCAATCGTGGTGCCCCCAGGAAGCCGTGTCAGCGGACTGGTATCGAGGTTGGTTTCCTCCAGGTGCTTGAGACGCTCGGCCATGGCGACAAAGGCATCCGCCAGGTCGCCGAGTTCATCGGTGTTGCTGATATCGGGCTTGATATCGAACTCACCGCGGGAAATCATTTCCGTGGCCGCACGAAGCTTGTTGATTGCCCCAGAGATATTGCGGGTGATCAGGCCGGCCGCGAGCAGGGACAGCAGCAGGGCCCCGCCGCACAGGAACGCGGCGGCCTTGAAGGCCAGAGAGCCAATACTGGCCGTGGTGTTGGTTTTTTCATCCTGGTCGCGCCGGGCTTCTGCTGCCATTTCCCGGATCACGGCAATGAGCTCTTCCTGCCGGGTCTTTATCTGCTCGTCGTAACTGGCGGCAAAGGTGGTGGAGGACTCAGACGTCGCAGCCGCAGCTTCCAGCAACAGGTCTACGTACTGGTCGTGCATGGCGGCAATCCGGTCCACCGGGAAATCTCGCTCTTCGGGCACGTCCCGAATGCGCTCCAGCTGCGTCTGGAACTCTGCCTTCCTGTCCTCGAACAGGTTCATGACCTGCTCGGTACCAAACACCGCATAGCGCCGGCTGTACAACTCTTCGCTGAAAATCAGGTCAACCATCTCGTCGGAGGCAAGAATCACCGGCAGGTCGGTGAGCAGAATGCTGTCGTTGATCGAGTTGAGGCGGTTGAGGTTGGTGAGTGCGTAGGCGGAGATCACAATCAGCAGCGCGAGCAGCGAACTGAAGCCCAGCAGCAGCTTCTTGGCGATCGTCAGGCGCAGGAACTTGGAGACCAGCCCCTCAACCAGCCGGCTGAAGACTTGTTCCCTGGCGACTTCCTGGGTCTGTTCGTCCGTCATTGCCCTTGCACTGTCCATGCTCGAGGTCTTTCAGGAGCTCACACTAGTGTAGCGCCGCGCCGCTTACACCAAAAATCTGCACATTCTGTGCACTTTTCAACAAATAGGGCGCCCAAGTGAGATACAGGGCGCAGTTTCAGGGCTCCTGCAGGGTGGCTGGCCTGCGAGCGACCAGCCGCGAAAGGGCCGCCAGCCGCCCGTCGGGCTCGGTGACGAGGCCCTCCCGCAGGGATTGCACCTCCAGCCCAGGCACCGCTGTGGACAGCGCGCCGGGGGCGACCCGGAAAGCCGGCGTGGAGGGTCCGATCACCTCGGCGTCGCTGAGCATGTGCTGCTCGCAGATTAACCAGCCACCCGGCGCAAGGTGCTGGGTCAACCGCGTCAACAGAGGCAGGTTCACGTAGCGGATCACCAGGATCAGCTGGTAGTCGTCCGCCAGTTCGAGCGGTTCATCGAGATCGTGCTCGATCAGGTTGACGGCAAGACCGCGTTCGTCGGCAGTGGCCTGCAGCCTCGCCAGCCCCGCCGCTGAGATATCCACGCCATCGACAGTGAAACCCTGTTCCGCAAGCCACAGCGTGTTGCGACCGGCACCGCAGGCCATATCCAGCGCCTTGCCCGGTTCGATTCGATCGATCCAGTCACGGAGCAGCGCGCTCGCGTGGGTGCGTTCTGAGTAGGCGCCATCTGCGTAGCGGGTATTCCATTTTTCTCGATCTTTGCTGCTCATACAGCCAGCTCACACTGCCTGGTAGGGAAAAACCAGTGGGGTGACCAGCAAAGCTACCAGCCACGTCAGCACCAGCAGCGGCACCCCTACCTTTATAAAATCCATGAACCTGTAGCGACCGGGCCCTACCACCAGCGTTACCACAGGCGTGGAAACGGGTGTTGAGTAGGCAGCGGACGCGGCGATCAGCACGGCGATGGCAAACGGATAGGGGGATATTTCCAGCGTCTGGGCGGCGGTAATGGCGATGGGCACGACCAGCACCGCCGAAGCGGTATTCGAGAGCACCAGTCCGAGCGCTGCCGTCAGGAAGTACAGTACTGTGAACATGACTCCCGGACCGGCATCACCGAAACTGTACAGCAGCCCGCCCACGATCATGTCCGAGCCGCCCGTGGCCTGCAGTGCATCAGCCAGCGGCAACATGCCTGCCACCAGCACCAGGCTGCTCCAGTTTACCGAGTTATAGGCGCGCTCCGCGCTAAGACAACCAGTCATGACCGCCGCTATCGCCGCCCCCAGCACACACACTACCAGCGGGACCACTTTGAGGACGCTCAGCAGCACCATGGCTCCGAGTACCAGCAATGCGGTCGGCGCCTTGCTGTATGCCTCCACCACGTCTTCGCGCTCCGCCGCTATGTCTGTCATCACAAAATCATGGTTTTCATCTTTCAGAGCGTCGATCCGCGACCAGGGACCGTGCAGTAACAGGCTATCCCCTGCGGCGAACTTATGATTATCAACCTCGCGTACCGGCGTGGCACCGTGGCGCACTCCGATGACCTGCAGGCCGTACTGGGTTCTAAACCTTGCGTCGACCACCGTACGCCCCACCAGTTCCGAATCCGGGTGGATCAGCACGGAGGCCATCCCGATCTCCCAGGTCCAGCGCTGTACCTCGCGCTGATACCCGGCAAACCTGCGCAAGCCCTGCTCTTCTATCAGGCGCTCGATCTGGGCCTGCTCTACTGCAGCGACGACCAGCACATCGCCCGGCTCAAGCTCCATAGTAGAGGTCGGCAAGGAGATGGATTTCCTGTCACGAGCTGAGTGCCTGACATGCACCAGAACGCGGGTGCCGTATCTGCTGCCCAGGGCTGTTTCGCTGAGCTGCTGGCCGGCCAGCGATGAGCTGGCGGTTATTTCCACTGCCTCTGTGTGCTCTTCGAGGTCGTAGTGCAGCCACAGGTCTTCCACAGTGCGGCGCCGTCGCCGGGGCGTATCATCATCGCGGTTATCAGGTAACAGGTGCCGCCCTAACACCAGAATGTAAAGAACAGCTACAGCCAGCACCGCAAGCCCGATCACAGAGAAGCTGAAGAAACCGAGCGCCGAGTAGCCAGTTGCTGCCAGCTCTGAGCTCACCACGAGGTTGGGCGGCGAGGCGATAAGTGTCGTCATACCGCTGATCAGCGCGGCGTATGACATGGGGATAAGGATCCGGCTGGCGGCGATGCCGGTCTGGGCGGCAATGCGCAGGACGATGGGAATAAAAATCGCTACCACTGCGGTAGAACTCATGGCACTGCCCAGCAGCCCTGCGCTGACCATGATGAGCACCAGCAGCTGCACCTCGCTGCTTCCACCTCGCTTGAGGATCTGATCACCCACCGCGCGCGCCACGCCGGTGCGATCCAGCATTTCGCCCACCACAAACAGCCCGCCCACTACCACGACGGCTGAATTACCGAATCCCGACAGGGCTTCGGGCACGGACATTATCCCAGTCACAATCAGCGCGATCATTACCAGCAGTGCGACCACGTCGAAGCGCACGCGATTCGATGCCATCATCGCTGCGGCAACGCCAATTATGATGAAGACTATGGTGTGGTCGCTCAGCGTAAACTCCTGTCGGCCAACGTTACTGAGGCCTCGCGCCCTGTGGTAATCGGATCTCGGCCCCGGACTCCACAAGTAAACCGCCCGGTCATCCGAATGACAACCCGGCCGCCCTGTGGCGTTTGGCAATGGCTATTAACGTCTTGACCACACTCCAGCGCGTTCTAATATTCGAGGACATTTCCACTGAGTGCAGCGGAATATCGAGATCCGGCTGCAGGGGGCAGTCCCATGGCCCGCAACACCCTTACCGCTATACGTGAACTGTGCCTGGCGTTTCCCGGCACCGAGGAGACCCGCTCACACGGCGCGCCCGACTTTCGCGCAGGCGGAAAATCCTTTGCCATCTTGCGCGTGAACCACCACGGCGACGGCCGCGTTGCGCTGTGGCTACAGGCCCCCGCCGGTGCCCAACAGCTCTATACGGAAATGGAACCTGAGGACTATTTTGTACCGCCCTATGTCGGCTCCCGCGGCTGGCTGGGTATGGAGCTCAACAAGAACCTGGCCTGGACCACAATTGCACTGCGGGTAAGGGAAGCCTGGGAGAGTGTTGCTTCCGCCGATGTCCGGGCGAGGCTGGAGGAAACGCCAGCCATCGCACCGCCCGATGTGCCGTTGAGCGAGGAAGAGATCAACCCGTTCCTGCGCCCCAGGTGTCGCGAGGTAATGACCCGGCTCGGTGATATTTGTGACACGCTGCCGGAGACCTCCACTACGGAACAGTTCGGCAATCCGGTATTCAAAGTGGGCAAGAAAACCTTCATCAGCAGTTCCTGCTATGAAGGCCGGCTCAAGCTGCAGTTCTGGGTAGGGCAGGACCAGCAGGCACTGCTGACCTATGACGAGCGCTACAGCATCCCCGCCTACACCGGTCACAATGGCTGGATCGACCTGGATGTGGAGGAACATGCGGACTGGGACGAAATCGAGCAGTTGCTGATGAACAGCTACCGACACTTCGCCCTCAAGCGGATGCTGAAGGCCCTGGGGGACTGAAGCAGTAGTCTTTCTGGAGAGCTCAAGCTATACGGTGCCGTTCGCTGCCTGATCGCGGTTCCACGAAGTTTCCACAACGAGGTTTATAGATGCCGATGCAACAGGTCCGGGGCAAGCTGACCCTGGAGTACCAGGCAAGCGGGGAGCCGGATGGCGAGCTTGTCCTGCTCGTGCCTGGCGCCGGGGCTCCGCTCGAATTCTGGAACAGGACAATCTGTGATTCGCTGGCTGCAGCCGGCCTGCGGGTTATTCGATACAGCCATCGAGACACCGGGCTTTCAACCCATTTCGATAAACCTTATTCGATCGATCAGTTACTGGAGGATCTGATTGCGCTGATCGACGAACTTGGCGGTGGGCCCGCGCATTTGATTGGACATTCGATGGGTGGCTACCTGGTGCAAATGATGGCGGCGAGACACCCTATGACAGTGCTGACCGCCACGGCGATTTCAGCAGGCCCTACCACCAGCCCCGGCGTCGCCGCCACGCTCGGGCTCAGCCAGGTGGAAAAAGCAACCTGGGAGGTGCTGATGAAGAACCAGCCGACCGGTGTGCTGGAGGCTGATCTCCCCGGCTGGATGGCGAGTTGGCGATATCTGAACGGCGAGAGGCCATTCAGCGAGCATCTGGCGACCGAGTACACCCGCTCGCTCTATGTTGGCGACCCCCGTAACTGCCAGGTAGCCGACAATCATATCCATGCCATGAGCACAGTCCCGGAGACGCTTAACGAGGAGCTCGAAAACGTGGGTGTGCCCTTGCTTGTGATCCATGGCTCTCGGGACCCTCTGGTACCGCCGGACCACGGCGCGGCGATCCACCGCCTTGTACCGGGCAGCAAGCTCACGACACTGGAAGGCGCCGGTCATATGTTCTTTGACCTGAGTACCTGGTCAGAGATCAGCAGTTCGGTACTGCACCACACCCAGCACAGGGACTAGCCCGGAGCTTCACACCGCTCATCTCCAATAGCGGCTTAGTCTGCCGAAGGATGTTGCCGC
>JASJBK010000018.1 GCA_030066555.1 Halieaceae bacterium | reverse complement strand
TATCTGCGCCGCGTACCGTTCCAACTCCGACAAGCTGGAGCTGATTGAGTCAATGCTGGATGTATTCAGCGACCTGGCGGTCTAGTCGGGGGGAATCTCGGAAAAATAGCAGGCTGGACACCAATACAGTCGGCGTCTGCGGTGGGGCGACGCTATTCGTCGTCCCAGTCGAGGTCCAGGTAGTCCAGTTCTTCGCGCATGCGCTTTTCTTCAAGACGCTGCTCGGCGCGGCGTCTCAATTGCGCGAGACGGTTCTTGCCGTTGGTGGCCGGGGTGTCGTCCTCCGGCTCGTCCTCCATGGCATCCATGGCCGGCTCGAAAAACTCGTCGATGCTGTCACTGAGACTGGTCTCGCTCGTACGCTGTCCCATTGCTTACCTCCGGAACGTCCGTGGAGCTGGTGCTCGCTGGCAATATCTCGCAGCAAACTGGCCGGAGTAAATCAAAACTTCTTTGGAGTATCGATAAAAATAATTTATCGAAATGCCGTTGGCTCAGAGGGGAGCGCGCCGGCGCCGGGCCTTCCCTGTCACCGTGGTACCCCGCTGCATCCCTGCGCCCGCAGCACGTCCGTGTGCTTCCCAGAGTAGGGGCCGTCCCTGGCGGCGGGTTCGGAGTACTGCGCCCGGCGTCGCTCCCAATGGGCTTGTTGCAATTCCTTTGCCAGTTTTGCGGCCCGGCAATTACGCGGCTTTGAGCGCTGTGGGAGCGTACTGGCTGCCGTCCGGACATGTCCGCCCTGTGTCCGCGGACATGGCCTGCAGCCTGCGCAGGCCCTGCTAGACTGCAAGCGTTCGCCACGGAAGGTGCACACAGTCATGGAAGACGACAAGTCCATTGCGCGGCTCAGCGGCGAGTTCCGCGCGCGGCGGCTCGAGCGCCGCTTTCGCGACCACCAGGCCCCCGCAGAGCTCAGGCAGCTACGGCTTTTGTGGCTGGTGGCGCTGTCCTGTTTCGCCGCCTACCTGCCGGTTGAAGTGCTGTTGCGGGGAGCGCCGCTGCCCTGGTCGCAGCTGTGGCCGCGGCTGGGCATTCTCGGCGCCGGTGTCGCGGTACTGCTGTTGTTACAGTGGCCGGCGGCCCGGCCCCGGCGCGACTGGATCAGCAGCGCCGGGCTGCTCACCGCCATGGTGTGTTACGGCTGCCTGCTGGCGGCCCGTGATAGCGGCGGTTCCGGAGCGCTGCTGCTCCTGCTGTTGGGCAGCTATATGTTTTCGCCCGGTCGGTTCAACCTGCACTGCGTTACCGGCATTGGCGGCAGCTTGCTGGCGGCGTGGCTCGCCAGTCCCGGTGTGCCGCTTCTAGAGCTCAGCTACCTGCTGCCGGCCAATGTGCTCTCGGCGCTGGCGTTGTCACAGTTCAACCGCAGCCGGCGCGGGCGTTACCTGCGTGAGCGCCGGCTCGCCCTTCTGCACGCGCGCAACCGGGCGTTGCTCTACAATGCGCTACCCCGTGGTGTCGCCCGCCAGCTTCGAGACAATCCGCGCCGGCGGCCGGTACGCTTTGAGCCCGCAGTGACCGTGCTGTTTGCCGACATCGTCGGCTTCAGCGGGCTGAGCCGCAATCTCACTCCAACCCAGCTGCTGGCGCTGCTCGACTCGCTGTTCTCCGCGTTCGATCGGCTGGCGGATCGCCACCGGCTGGAGAAGATCAAGACCGTGGGTGATTCCTACCTGGCCGTTGCCGGATTGGCGTCGGCAGATAGCTGTGCCGCCCTCAAGGCCGCATCCATGGCCCAGAGCATGCACGTTGCGGCGGCGGCCATCGGGCGTCGCTACCAGCTCGAGCTATCGCTGCGGGTGGCCCTGCACAACGGGCCAGTGGTGGCCGGGGTGCTGGGCAGCAAACGCTTTGCCTTTGATGTCTGGGGCGACACCGTCAATGTCGCCAGCCGCCTGCAGGCGCAAGCCGGGGTGGGAACAACACTGGTGTCTGAGGCGACGCGGCTCGCCTGCCGGGGTCAGCTGCGGGTTGGCCCTGGTAGCGCCCTGCAACTACGCGGTTGCGGAACCATCACTGCCGCCCCGCTGGAGGGGTTCAGCGGGCCCGGACCCAGTCTGCAACAAGCGTCGCCGTTGCCTCCGCCGACTGCGCCTCGCAGGAGATGCTGAAATCCGCGAAGCGTTCGTAAAGAGGTAGCCGCTTCCGGTAGATGTCGGCGAGGGTCTGTCCCGGCGCAAAGGCGATGCCGCGGTCGGGGTGTGTTTCGATCCGCGCTTCCAGCACCGGCAGCGATACCTCGAGGTAGACCACTGGCCCCGCGGCCTTGAGCCGCGCCATGATCGCGTCGCTGTAGACCACGCTGCCACCGGTGGCGACCAGGTAGCGCTCCAGTGGCATGTCCATCAGCACGGCTTCCTCCATTGCCACGAAGGCATCGAAGCCGAGCCGGTCGACGCTGTCCTGTAGCGGCTCCCCCTGGTCGACCTGGATCAACAGGTCGGTGTCGACGAAGTTGAGGCCGAGCTGCTTGGCCAGTAGAACGCCGACCGTGCTTTTACCGGCGCCCGGCATGCCGATCAGGCTGACGCTTGTACAATGCATAGCCCAGTCTACCATCCGCTTGCCCCGCGGCGGTGGGCTGGGTAGAGTGGCGCACCTTTTCTGGAAACCACCAGACTGCCGATTCGAGTCACCACCCAAGCAAACACGGAGACGCCCTATGCTGACTGTACCCCTGGATGCCCTGCACCGTGAGTTGGGCGCGCGTATGGTGCCTTTCGCGGGCTATGAGATGCCGGTTCAGTACAGCGACGGCATCATCGCCGAGCACCAGCACACCCGTGAGGCCGCCGGCCTGTTCGACGTATCACACATGGGCCAGGTCAAGATCAGCGGCCCGGGTGCCACCGCAGCCCTGGAAGCCCTGCTCCCGGTTGACCTGGTGGGGCTGCCCGTCAACGGGCAGGTCTACGCCCTGCTAACCAATGATGCTGGCGGTGTGCAGGATGACCTGATCGTCACCCGCTGGGACGACGATGTGTTCTTCCTGGTAGTCAACGCAGCCTGCAAGCAGGACGACATTGCTTACCTGCGCGACAAGCTGACGGGCCTGGAAATCGAAGTGATGGAAGCGCAGGCACTGTTAGCGCTGCAGGGGCCCCAGGCGCGGGCGGTGATCGCTGATCTGCTGCCCGCCGCGGCCGGCCTGACATTTATGAGTGGCTGTCACACCGACATCGACGGTGAGGCCGTGTATGTGACCTGCTCTGGCTATACCGGCGAGGACGGATTCGAGGTATCCCTGCCCGCGGCGCTGGCCGACAGCTTTGCCCGTCGCCTGCTCGCTGATGAGCGGGTCAAGCCCATCGGGCTCGGGGCACGTGACTCCCTGCGCCTGGAGGCGGGCCTGTGCCTTTACGGGCACGAACTGTCTGACGTGACGACCCCGGTGGAAGCGGCACTGATGTGGTCCATTTCCAGGGCTCGACGTCGCGACGGCGAGCGCCCCGGTGGCTTTGTCGGCGCCGAGGCCATCTTTGCCCGCCAGGATGACGGTGGGCAGCTACGCCGGGTGGGTCTCAAGGTCGAGGGCAAGCGTCCAGTGCGTGAGGGCCAGGCCGTTATTGGTCCTAACGGCGAATCGATCGGCGTGGTGACCAGCGCCTGCATGGGCGTCACCCTCGGGGCGCCGATTGCCATGGCCATGATCGATGTCGCCTTCCGTGAGCCGGGTACGGAGCTGTCGGTCGATGTGCGCGGCAAGCCGCTGCCGGTGACGGTGACCCGTATGCCCTTTGTGCCGCAGAGGTACTATCGCGGATAGAAGAAGTGCCGGGCCAGAGAGTCGGCGCCTACACCGGGTTCAGTGGGTTGTTGGGCCGGGTGCCCGGTCGCTGCTGCGCCTGTTTCAATTCCCGCACCAGCCGACTGTCTGGCATCGGGCCAGGTTGCCTGCCATAGGCGGCACTCAGTAACTGTTCGGCACTGTCTGCAAGGTCTGCCTGTGCCGAGGACTCCCTCAAACTCAGCCAGCCGGGTTCACCCGGGCGCAGGTTCAACCAGCGATAGAGCGCGCGTGAGGCCGCTTTGGCGTCACCCTGCCGCAGTGCCTTGCGCGCTGCTCCCAGGGGATTGTCACCGCTGCGCCTGACTCGCAGTAGCGCCAGCAGCAACGGGATTGCCACCAGCAATGCCAGTGCCTGTGGCCACCAGGCAGGCAACGATACCGGTTCAGCGGGCGCCGCCGGAGTGCCTGCATCGATGATCACCGCAGGCAGGGTAGCGGTCTCCATGGCATTGGTCTCGGTATTCCACCAGCTCAGGCTCTGCTCCGGCAGATGATACTGCCCGGGTTTTTCAACCACGTAGGTGGCGGTCTGCCGACGCAGGGCGGTGGCCTCGCCGCGGTTGGAGCGGTCCTCGAGTTCCGGCAGGTCCGGGTAGGCTGCCAGGCCATCGAGTTCCTCGATCTTCGGTTCCGGTAGCATCAGTGCGGTAAGCCGCGTGGCCTCCAGCTCGATGCTGCGCTGGAATGCGTCACCGGGAGCCAGCCCTTCCAGCGCGCGGTCAAAGCGCTGCCGCACTTGCAGCGATGGCGTGGCCAGCCAGCGCGATACGCCCGCCATGGCGGCGGGCACCGCGACGCTGAATGCCTGTGGTCCGGTCTCAACCGTGCCGCGCACAATGCCAAGTGTCGCATCGTTTACCGCCAGGGCGAGTGTTACCGGCGGCAGCTCGAAGGCGCCCTCGCGCTGGGGATACAGTTCCAGCTGCCAGCGCTGTACCACCCAGGTGGCTCCCGCCTCGCGCCGGCTCAGGTTAACGGCGAACTCGTTGCGCCTGAGGATCAGCAGCCCTGGTACTTCCGGTGCCTTGATGCCAGTGCCACCGGCAAACCAGCGCGGGGTCGATACCTCGATCAGCAGCCGGACTTCCTGGCCCTGGACGATGTTCTCGGCCGGCTGCAGCCAGCTGCTGATGCGCAGGCGGTCTTCCGCCAGCAGGGTATCGAGACCGTCCGCCAGGCAGGTGGGCGCGAGCAGTAGCAGCAGCATGAACAGCCTCACGGTTGCTGCTCCAGCTGCATGCCGAACTTGATCGACAGGAAGTGGGAGGGGTCGCGCTGCACGCTGCGCATCCACATCTCGCTGACCTTCTCGTCCTGGAGGATGTCCTCGGCGCTGAACTGCTCGAGCTGGTCTGCGGCCAGGGTAGTGCGCTCGGCGCCATCGGCGCGGCGCGGGTCATCGTCACCCAGCTCCTTTGAGCCCAGGCCCTCGTCGGCCTGGGATTCGCTCATCATGTTGATGGCGTCGATCAGCTCCTGGACGATGCGCCGGTTCTGTTCCGCAGCCCTGTTGTGCGGGTCCTCCGCCAGCAGGCTCTCGTAAATTGCCACGGCGCGCAGGTAGTGCTCGCCGTGGGCCAGGGCATTGGCCTGGTTGAAGCGCGCCACCGGCGTGTCGACCCGGGCAAAGTACTCGGCAGCCAGGTCAAACTGCTCGGCGTAGTAGTAGGCGAAGGCCTTGCGGAAAGGGTCGCTGAAGCGGGCCGCGGCAGCGCCGTAGTCGCCGCGCCGCATAAGCAGCTCACCCTGCTGGTCGGGGGTGAGCCACAGGTCAAGAAAGGTATTGCCCTCGGCCTTTGCCGCCTGGGGATTGCCGAGCCCGAGGGTGAGCAGCAGGCACCACTGCAGGGTCCAGCCGCGCCGGAACCAGAGCAGGAACAGGGCCAGGCAGGGGAACACCAGTCCATAGCCGCTATCCAGCCAGGGGATGGCGCTGTCTTCGGTGACCACGTAGTGGGCGTCGATACGGCGGGCGATATCTCGAGTGTCGCTGTTGTCGATCGTCAGCTCGACATAGCGGCCGCCGGCCCCCCGGGCAAGGGATTTCAGCGCTCGGGTTTCCAGCGGCGCCATGTTGTCGCCGGCCTGTTCGGTGCCCACACCCAGCACCAGCAGCTGGTGAGGGCGCTGGCCGAACCACTGGTCGAAGGCCGCAGCACTGCTGTCAGATACACCGTCGGTGATCAGCAACACCGTGGTGGGTGCGGAGCTGTCGCCGACGATGCGGTCCACCAGTGGCAGCGCATACTCCGCGAACTTGCCGCGGCGCGGCATGATGTCGGTGTCCAGCGCCGCCAGGTACTGCCAGAGAATATCGATGTCGTCGGTCAGGTCCAGCACGGTGTGGGCGCTGCCGGAATAGACCACCATCGCCGTGCGGGAACCGGCGCGCAGCTCCAGCAGATCGGCAATCTTTTGCCGCGCCCGCACCAGTCGCGAGGGCTGGATGTCCGTCGCCTGCATCGAGCGCGAGGTGTCCAGCAGGATAACCAGCGCCGCTTCGTCCCTGGTCAGCGGCGAGGGCTGCTGGCGCCAGCTCGGCCCCATCGCCACCACCGCCATCAACAGCATCAACAGGGCAGCCACCGTCGGCGGGCTCAGCAGCCGGTGCTGGAACTGGCGCAGGCGCAGGGCGCTCAGCAGGTGCGGCGCGATGATGTCGCCCCAGCTTGAGTCGTGGCGCTCCCGTCGCCACTGCATAAACAGGGCGATTGCCGGCAGCACCAGAAGCAGGCCCCAGGCCGGGCGCAGGAAGTGGAAGTTCTCCAGCAATCCTTCAAACGGCATGGTTTGGCCTCCGACGACTGGCGCCCAGCCCTGCCAGCACGTGGTAGATGCCGTAGTACAACATCACCAGCGCCACCGGGATGTGGTGCAGGCTGTGTCGTGGCCGGAAGCTGATGCTCTCGTACTCCTCCGGCTCTAGCGCCGCGATGGCGGCGTAGGCGCGCTGCAACTCCTCGCGATCCATGGCCTGGAAATAGGCACCACCGGTGAGCTCCGCCACCCGCTTCAGGGTGGCGACGTCGAGTTCTTCTTCGCCGACGCTGGTGGGATCACCCATGGCCACGGTGTGTATACGGATATCGCGGCTGGCCGCCACCTTGGCAGCTTCCACCGGTGGTACCTTGCTACCGGTGTCATTGCCGTCGGTGAGAATCATCAGCACCCGGTTCTCGGTGTCGGATTTTTCGAACAGGTGAATGGCAAGTCCGATGGCATCGCCGAACACGGTGCTCTGGCCGGCCATGCCGATCTCGGTTTCCAGCAGCAGTGTGCGCCAGGTGTCGTGATCCTCGGTGAACGGCGCCTGCAGGTAAGGCGCACTGCCGAACACGATCAGGCCGAGGCGGTCGCCGCCGCGCTCTTCGGCCAGCTCGATCAGCACCCGCTTGACCGCCTCCAGGCGATTGATCTGCTCTCCATTGGGGGTGGCGAAGTCGGTGGCCTGCATGGAGCCCGACAGGTCCACGGCCACCATCAGGTCGCGGGCACTGCGGCTTTGCTCCACAGGGTTGCCGACCCACTCGGGTTTGGCCGCGGCCACCACCAGGCATATCCAGGTAAAGACCAGCAGGATCTTCTGCAGGGTGGTCTTCATCAGGACCACGGCGCCGGTCTGCGGCGCTTCCTCGCTCAGCTCCACCAGGCGCTTGAAAAAAGGCACCTTGACGGAGTCGCGGCGGTGCTTGAAGGCGGGCAGGCGTCGCAGCAGCAACGGCAGGGGTAGCAATAGCAGCCACAGCGGATGGGCCAGTTCAATCACTGGATTGGCGCCTCGTGGTTACGCACCCAGGCCCGGGTCTCGGCGACCAGCCGCTCGACTGCTGTGGGGTCGATCCGGGCCGGCGGTCGGTACTGGTGCTCCGCCAGCAGGGTGCGGCTGGCATCGCTGAAGTGGGCACCGCGGGATTCCAGCCACTGCAGCCAGTCGCTGCCGCTCAGTGACGCCACGTCCCGGCGTGGAAAGGCCGCCAGCGCGGTTGCCTTGAGAATGATCGCGGTGGCCTGCAGGGCGGCTGCCGGGTCGTCGATCGGAGTCGCGAGCCGGGCCAGGGCTTCGCGGCGGTAGCGATCGCGCTGCCAACGGCGCCAGCGCCGCCAGCCCCAGCCGGCCAGCCATGCCAACACCGCGATAGCCAGCAGCAGCCAGCCCGGGGTGGCCGGCCACCAGGACACCGGTTCCGGCGGCAGCACTTCCTGTATGCCGCGGATGGCGTAATTGCCGAAGACCTCGGGCAGCGGCGGTGCCGACATGCTCAGTGGCGCCCCAGTTCCTGGCGCAGCTGTTCGAACACCGGGCTGACCGTGTCGATGGGCAATACCGGCATGCCGTGCTTGCGCAGCTCCGATTGCAGGTCGCTGAGACTGTCCTGGAAGCTGGCTTCGAAGCGCCGGCCCAGCTCGCGCCGCTCTGGTTCCACCTGTAGCTGGAAGTGCCCATCTGACACTACCAGGCTGCTGGCGGGTGAGATGTCCTGCTCGAGGGGGTCGAAGACCAGCGCGGCGATCAGGTCGTTGTGGCGGGCCATGCGCTTGACGCTGGCCAGGCAGGCTTCATCCCAACCGTCGAAGTCGGAGACGATGCACACCAGGTAGTCGTGCCCCACCATGTGCTCGGCCAGCTGCAGCGCACTGGCCAGCTGATCCGGTTTCGCAGTGGCGGCCTGGTCGGCGCTCAGCTCACCGTTCATGGTACTGAGCTGGCCGAGGCTGTTGAGTAGCAGTCGTTCGCTGCGCGATGGCCGCGACTGCAGGCAGCGGCTGTCGTTGAATAGTATGCTGCCGACCCGGTCGCCCTGGGCCAGCACCCGCCAGCTCGCCAGTGCGGCGAGCTCGGCGGCCACCACGGATTTCATCTTCACGCGGCTGCCGAAGAACATGCCCAGGCGCTGGTCCACCAGCAGGACCACGGGGCGATCGCGTTCTTCGGTATAGACGCGGACATGGGGTTTGCCGGTGCGGTTGGTGACGCGCCAGTCCATGGTGCGAATGTCGTCACCGGGGCGATAGTGGCGCAGCTCCTCGAAATCCAGCCCGCGGCCCCGCAGCCGCGAGCGCTTGCGCCCGCTCAGCAGGCTGCTCAGCGGCTGGCGCGGCAACAGCGAAAAACCGTGGGCGTCGTGACGCAGCCTGGCGAGGCTGGCGGTGTCGGTGTAGATGCCCGAGGCCATCAGGCCACGGCCACCTGCCGCAGGATCTCATCGATCACCTGGTCCGGCGAGATGTTGTCGGCCAGCGCGTCGTAGCTCAGGATCAGCCGGTGTCGCAGCACCCCGTGGGCCACGGCGCGCACGTCGTCGGGGTCGACGAAGTCGCGGCCCTTGAGAAAGGCGCGGGCGCGGGCCGCCCGGTGCAGGTTGATGCTGGCGCGCGGGCTGGAGCCGATCTCGATCCAGTGCGGCAGGTCACCTTCAAAGCCTGCCGGTGCCCGGGTCGCCATCACGATGTCGACCATGTAGCGTTCGACATTATCGCTGGCATGCACTTCGCGAACAGCGTCTCGGGCGGCGAAGATCTGCTCCTGGGGAACCACGGTGTCCTGGTGTTCGGAGGGCGATTCCTCGCCGTGTACCAGGCGCACGATGTCGAGTTCTGCCTCCCCGTCCGGGTAGTCCAGGTTTACTTTCATCAGGAAGCGATCCATCTGCGCTTCCGGCAGCGGGTAGGTGCCCTCCTGCTCAATCGGGTTCTGGGTGGCCAGCACCATGAACAGGGGCGGCAGGGTATAGGTTTTGCCGGCCACGGTAACCTGGCGTTCTTCCATGGCCTCCAGCAGCGCCGCCTGCACCTTGGCGGGGGCGCGGTTGATCTCGTCGGCCAGCACCAGGTTGTTGAAGATCGGGCCCTGCTGGAAGGTCAGGGTCTGCTGGCCGGCCACATCCTGGTAAACCTCGGTGCCGGTGACATCGGAGGGCAGCAGGTCCGGGGTGAACTGGATACGGCCCAGGCTGGCTTCCAGCACCCGGGCCAGGGTCTTGATGGAGCGGGTCTTGGCCGTGCCCGGGTAGCCCTCCAACATCAGGTTGCCATTGCAGAGCAGGGCAATAGCCAGTGCTTCAGTAACGGCTTCCTGACCGATCACTGAACGATTCATCGCCTCAATGACCGCGTTCACCGCATTCGCTGTGGTTTCCAAGCTGGTTCCTTGCGTAGTCTCGGCTAAGGCTTAAGTGTAGCCGCAGCTACACCCCATGGGCGAGGCTGTATACTCGCTACCACCTATCGCCAGGAGGAACAGGCCATGACATCGAGAATGGGAAGGATTGGAAATGCATTGACCGCAATCCGCGTGTGGACGGTCAACCTGTTGACGCTGGGTTTCCTGATCTACCTGCTGGTCATCGTGGTTGCCATCCTGGCCCAGCGCCCTCCCGCGGTCGACCCGCAGGGGCGGGTGCTGATCATCGCCCCTGAGGGCATTGTGGTCGACCAGGCTGCCCCCGTGTCACCGCTGCGCTTCCCGCCTGACTTCGACGCCCCGGCACAGATTCAGATGCGCGACCTGCTGCGCGTGATCAACTCGGCGGCGCAGGATGAGCGCCTCAAGGGTGTGCTGCTGGACTTCGGCAAGACCCAGTTCGGTGGCCCCGCCGCGGCACTGGAAATCGCCGACGCGCTGGCAGCGCTGCGCGAGGGCGAGGCCCCGGTGATCGCCTACAGCGACAGGCTGAGCACGGCGGGCTACCTGATGGCAGCCCAGGCGGATGAGGTCTACATGCACCCCTCCGGTGCCCTGATGCTGTCGGGTGTCGGTGGCTATCTCCCTTACATGCGCCAGCTGGCCGACAATCTCAAGCTCACCATTCACAACTATGCCCAGGGCGACTACAAGTCGGCAGTGGAGCCGCTGGCGCGCGACAGCATGTCCGAGAAAGACCGCGAACAGCGCGAGGCTCTGTATACGCCAATCTGGGATGCCATGAAGAAGAGCATGGCCGACGGTCGCGGCATCGACACTGAGACATTCCAGCAGCTGGCCGACGACTACCCGGTACTGCTGCTGGAAGAAGCCGCCTACGAGAACCTGGCCTTTGCCGAACAGCAGGGTGCCATCGACGGCACCAAGACATTTCCGGGTTTCCGCGCCTGGATGATGGAGCGCTTCGGCACGGACGAGGAGGCCGAGCGCGAAACCTACCCGCACATCACCGCGGCGGCCTACCTGGCGCAGCTCGAGGATGAAAACACCGAAGGCGATGATGCGATCGCGGTGGTGTTTGCCGAGGGTGGCTTGCAGCGGGGCGAGGTGGAACCGGGTGTGGCGGGATCGGACGAGATTGCCAGCCAGGTGCGCCGCGCCTACGAAAACGAGAACACCCGGGCCATCGTGGTGCGTGTAAACAGCCCCGGCGGCTCGGTGATTGCCAGCGACATGATTCGCGAGGAAATGATGGCGGCCCAGGGGCGCGACCTGCCGGTGGTAGTGTCCATGGGCAACTATGCCGCCTCCGGTGGCATGTGGGTCAGCAGCCCGGCGGATCGCATCTTCGCAATGCCCAATACCATTACCGGCTCGATCGGGGTGGCGGTGGTGTTCCCGACCGCGGAGAACCTGTTCGACTACCTCGGCATCCAGCACGATGGTGTGACCACCAGCAAGCACGCGGGCTGGGGTTTGCATCGTCCCACCGATGAAGAACTCGACAAGGTGTTCTTCAGCCGCTCGGAGACCATCTACCGACGCTTCATCGATGTGGTGGCGGAAGGCCGCGAGCTGGAGGTGCCGTTTGTGCAGAGCATTGCCGGCGGCCGGGTGTGGATTGGTACTGCCGCCCAGGAGCTTGGGCTGGTCGATGAGATGGGCACCCTGGAAGACGCCATCGCCCACGCCGCGGAGCTGGCGAGCCTCGAAGACTACCGGGTCAACTATATCGAGCGGGAGCTTTCTTTCGGTGAGCAGTTCCTGAAGGACATGATGCAGCAGGCCCCGGTCAGCGTGGCCCCCGGCGTAAAAGACCTTTACCGGCAGGTCGAGGCGGTGCTGGCACCGCTGGCCGACGTCAGCCAGCCGCGGGTCACGGTGATGTGCTCTAGCTGCGTGGTAGACCTCAACTGAAGAACAGCCCCTGAACTGGCCTGCCGCCCTTGAAAGCTGCCGAGGGGGGCAGCCATCCGGCTGGCCCCGTCACTGCGTATTCACAGCTGACCATAGTCAGACCGGGCCCAGAGCAGCACCATGTTCAATCTCAAGCGTACCCTGAAATTCCTCCACAGCGTCGGCGGTGCTGGCATGATTGGCGCCCTCGGCGCCATGCTGGCGCTACTGACGGTGACCCCTGAACCCACCTCGCTGGAGGAGTACGCGGTGATGCGCCAGGGTATCGGCCAGGTGGCCAAATACCTGCTGTTCCCGTCGCTGGCCATCGTGCTGGTGTCGGGCCTGTTCGCGATGGCTGCCAACCCGTCCTTCCACAGTGCCGGTTGGGCCTGGGCCAAGCTCGGGTTGGGCATTATCATGTTCGAGGGCACCCTGTTCAGTGTGCAGGGCCCCGCCGAGCGCATGGCGATCGAGAGCCAGCGGGCGCTGGCCGGTGAAATCGACCCGGCCACCCTGGAGGCCATGGTGGTTGGGGAGTGGGGCTCCCTGTGGGTCATCCTGTCAGTGGCAGTCGCCAACGTGGCCTTGGCGGTGTACCGACCACGTTTTAAGCGCCACGCCATCGCGGACTAGCCCGCAGGCCCATTTACAATGCGATTTATGACCTCGGAGACCGCGTTTTGCCTGCTATATTACAAAATAATATAAGGTAATAACTAAAAACTATATTAGACTGATGGCCATGGGATACCAATGGAGGCCATCGCCATGACAGCACAACAACCCCTGCCTCGCGCCCTGGAGCAAGTGCCCGAGGTCACCCCTTTCTTCGACCAGCAAACCTATACCTGGTCCTACGTGGTAGCCGACCCGGCCACTGGTCGCTGCGCCATCGTCGACTCGGTTATGAACTTCGACCAGCCCTCCGGCACCACCAGCTTCGAGAGTGCTGACGAGATCATTGCCCATGTTCGCGAGCATGAGCTGACCGTGGAGTGGATTCTGGAGACCCACGTGCACGCCGATCACCTGTCGGCGGCGCCCTATCTGCAGGACGCCCTGGGCGGCAAGGTGGGCATCGGTAACAAGATCACTGTGGTCCAGGACACCTTCGGCAAGGTGTTTAACGAGGGCACAGAATTCCAGCGCGACGGCTCGCAGTTCGACCAGCTGTTCAGTGATGGTGACAGCTTCATGATTGGCGAACTGGAAGCCAACGCCTGGCAGACCCCGGGCCATACGCCCGCCTGTGTGACCTTTGTCATCGGCGATGCGGCCTTTGTCGGCGATACCCTGTTCATGCCCGACAGCGGCACCGCACGAGTCGATTTCCCCGGTGGTGATGCTCACACCCTGTACCAGTCGATCCAGCGCATCCTCAGCCTGCCCGAGGAGACCCGGCTGTTCATGTGCCACGACTACGGTGGCAACGGCCGCGAGTTTGAGTGCGCCTCCACCGTGGGCGCCGAGCGCCGCGAGAATATCCATGTGCGTGACGACATTGATGAGAGCGACTTCATCGACATGCGCAAGGCTCGCGACAAGACCCTGGGCATGCCGCAGCTGATCCTGCCGTCCCTGCAGGTCAACATGCGCGGCGGCCACCTGCCACCTGCCGATGACAACGGCATGGTGTACATGAAACTGCCGGTCAACGCGTTCAGCTGAGGAGAAAGCCCATGGATATCAAGCAGATCAGTGAGAGCTTTGCCGTCAGCGGCCAGATCCAGCCGAACGAGATAGCCGGGCTCGCAGCCATGGGCTTCGGTTCCATCATCTGTAACCGCCCGGACGGTGAGTCATCGGACCAGCCTACCGCTGTGGAAATCGAGCAGGCTGCCAAAGCAGCAGGCATGAGCTTTCGCTACCTGCCGGTGATCAGCGGCAAGGTGGCCGACTACGACGTCACCGAGTTCGCCCGCGACCTGCACGACCTGCCGGGCCCGGTGCTGGCCTTCTGCCGCACCGGCAACCGATCCATGACCCTGTGGTCCATGGTGCAGGCCCGCCAGGGCGTCGCTGTTGACGCACTACTGCAGCACGCCACGGAAGTTGGTTTCGACATGTCGGGCCTGGCCCGCCAGCTGGCCGGCGAGCAGATGGGCAATGGCAATGGCGCCCGCACCTGGGACGTGCTGATTATCGGCGGCGGTGCCGGTGGTATTGCCGTCGCTTCGAGCCTGTTGGCCCGCGATGGCAACCTGGACATCGCCATCGTCGACCCCGCCGAAGTGCACTATTACCAGCCCGGCTGGACCCTGGTCGGTGCAGGCGTATTCGACAAGGGCCACACGGTGAAGACCATGGCCTCACTGATTCCTCCGGGTGTCGAGTGGATCAAGGAAGCGGTCATGGCCTTTGAGCCCGACAAGAACCGGGTGGTGCTGGAGAACTGCCGGCGCCTGTCTTACCGCCGCCTGGTGGTTGCCCCCGGCATCAAGCTCGACTGGCACGCCATTGACGGCCTGTCGGAAACCCTGGGCCACAACGGGGTTACCTCGAACTACCGCTTTGACCTGGCACCCTATACCTGGGAGCTGGTGCAGAACCTGCGCGGTGGCCGGGCGCTGTTCACCCAGCCGCCTATGCCCATCAAGTGTGCCGGCGCGCCGCAGAAAGCCCTGTACCTGTCCTGCGACCACTGGCTGCGCGAGGGTCACCTCAACAATATCGAGGTGGAGTTCTACAATGCCGGCGGCGTGCTGTTCGGTGTCAAGGACTACGTCCCCGCGCTGATGCAATATGTGCAGCGCTACCAGGCCGACCTCAACTTCAATCACCGCCTGACCCGCATCGACGGCTCGGCCCGCAAGGCCTGGTTTACGGCGACAGACGAGAACGGCGAAACCTCCGAGATCAGCCGCGAGTTCGACATGATTCACGTCACGCCGCCCCAGTGCGCGCCAGATTTCATTGCCGACAGCGCCCTGGCCGACGAGGCCGGCTGGGTGGACGTCGACCAGAATACCCTGCGCCACAAGCGCTTCGACAATATCTGGTCGCTGGGCGATGCCATGAATGCGCCCAACGCCAAGACTGCCGCGGCGGCGCGCATGCAGGCGCCGGTGGTGGCCAACAACCTGCTGCAGGATATCGGTGCCGTCAGCGGGGTCGCTCACTACAACGGTTATGGCTCCTGCCCGCTGACCGTGGAACGGGGCAAGATCGTGCTGGCTGAATTCGGCTATGGCGGCAAGCTGCTGCCCAGCTTCCCGCGCTGGATTATCAACGGCAAGCGGCCCAGCCACCTGGCCTGGCTGCTGAAGGAGAAGATCCTGCCGCCGGTGTACTGGAAAGCCATGCTCAAGGGCCGCGAGTGGATGGCGCGCCCCGAGAAGACGCTGCCCACGGCCTGACCCTATGAGCCTTTTGCCCCGCCTTAAGCTGCCTTGCCTGGCCTGGATGCGTGATTACGATCGCGACACCCTGGCCGGTGACCTGGTGGCGGCTGCGATTGTGACCATCATGTTGATACCGCAATCGCTGGCCTATGCGCTGCTGGCGGGGGTGCCGGCAGAGATGGGTCTGTACGCCACCATGCTGCCGCTGGTGACCTACGCGCTGCTGGGTACCAGCCGTACCCTGTCGGTAGGGCCGGTCGCCGTGATCTCGTTGATGACCGCCACAGCGGTGGGCGACGTGGTGGCTACCACCGGGGCCGACTACATCTCGGCGACGATTGCCCTGGCACTGTTGTCGGGGCTGATCCTGATGGCGATGGGCCTGCTGCGTTTCGGTTTCCTGGTGAACTTCCTGTCTCACCCGGTGGTGGCGGGCTTTATTACCGCCTCGGCGATCATCATCGCGCTGGGGCAGTTCCGACACCTGTTGGGTGTCGATGCCCAAGGCGATACGGTGCTGGAGCTTGGCGCCAGCCTGGGCGCGGCGGTGGCGGATACCAACAACGTAACCCTGGCCCTGGGCCTGCTGGCGCTGGGTATGCTGTTGCTGGCCCGTCGCCTGCAGCCGCTGCTGCAGGCCTGGGGCCTGGGGCCACGGATGGCGGATCTGCTGTGCAAGGCGAGCCCCGTACTGGTGGTGTTCCTGACCACGGCACTGGCCTGGCGCTTCTCGCTGCAGGATTCCGGCGTGGCGCTGGTCGGCGCCGTCCCCCGGGGCCTGCCCGTGCTGCGGATTCCGGCGCTGGATCCTCTGCTGTGGCGAGAGCTGGCTGACAGCGCCCTGTTGATTGCCATTATCGGCTATGTGGAATCCGTCTCGGTAGGCAAGACCCTGGCCGCCAAGCGTCGCCAGCGCATCGATGCCGACCAGGAGTTGATCGGCCTGGGTGCGGCCAATGTCACCTCGGCGTTGTCCGGCGGTATCCCGGTGACGGGCGGTTTCTCCCGCTCGGTGGTCAACTACGATGCCGGTGCGGTGACCCCGGCTGCCAGCCTGTTCGCGGCCGGTGGCATGGCGCTGGCAGCACTGCTGCTGACGCCGCTGTTGTACTTCCTGCCCAAGGCAACCCTGGCGGCAGTGATTATCGTGGCGGTGGTAGGGCTGGTGGACTTCTCCCACCTGCGACGCGCGTGGGGCTACTCCCGCGGCGACTTTGCGGCAATCGCCACCACCCTGGTGCTCACGCTGGTGGCGGGTGTTGAAGTCGGCGTACTGTGTGGGGTGTTCGCCTCGCTGGCGCTCCACCTGTACGAAACCTCACGGCCTCACATGGCGGTGGTGGGTGAGGTGCCGGGCACCGAGCACTTCCGCAATGTCGAGCGCCACCAGGTCATCACCCATCGCGGTATTGTCTCGCTGCGGGTCGATGAGAGCCTGTACTTTGCCAATGCGTCCTATATCGAGGATGCGATCTACACCCTGGTGTCGCGCGATCCCTGCCTGCGCCATGTGGTGCTGATGTGCCCGGCGGTGAATGCCATCGACCTCAGTGCACTTGAGGTGCTGGAAGAGGTCAACGAGCGCCTGCAGGAAGCCGGCATCAGCCTGCACCTCAGCGAGGTGAAAGGGCCGGTGATGGACTGCCTGAACAAGACCGATTTTCTAAAGCGCCTCAGTGGCGAGGTGTTCCTCAGCCAGCACCAGGCCATTGCCAGCCTGTCGTGCAGCCAACCCGCCCAATCCAGGACGTTAATCAGCGCCTTCTAGACCGGCCAGATGCTCGTCACCGTGTGAGATCACGATCTTGCCCCGGGCGCGACCCGACTCCGAATAGCGCACGGCCTCGGCGGTTTCCGCCAGCGGATAGACCTTGTCGATCACGGTTTTTACCTTGCCCTCGGCCATCAGCGTTGCCAGCGTCTCCATGGCTTCTGCCGACATCTGCGCGGTAAATGACATCATTTCCTGGGAGACAAAGGGATTGAGCAGCGAAGTGGAAATCGCGTTGTACAACGGCGCCAGCCAGTTGCCCTTGGCGCCACCCACCAGTACCAGGCGGCCGTCGGGTTTCAGGAGACTGCGGTTGGCCAGTGGACCGTGGTTACCGATCATATCGATAATCAGGTCGAAGCTCTGGCCACTCTCAATGTAGTTCTCCTCCTTGTAATTGAAGACCTGGTCGGCACCGATGGACTTCACCATTTCGATGTTGCGGCCGCTGCATACCGCGCTGACGTGTGCGCCCACGTCCTTGGCGATCTGTACTGCATAGGTCCCGACGCCGCCGGAGGCGCCGTTGATCAACACCCGTTGGCCGGGCTGTAACTTTCCGTGATCGTGCACGGCCTGCAGGGCGGTGACGGCGGCAATCGGCACACCGGCGGCCTCCTCGAAGCTGACGTTGTCGGGCTTGAGCGCCAGCGCGCGGTCCTCGTGGCGCACCACGTATTCACCGAAGGCACCCCAGGCGCCACCGAAGATCTCGTCGCCAACCTCGAAGCGCGTCACTTCCGGACCTACCGCTACCACGGTACCGGCGAAATCGACGCCCAGTCGGTAGTCATCAGGGGCACCGATGCCAGCGAACAGGCGCAGGAAGTAGGGAGAGCCGCGCATGTAGTGCCAATCCAGCGGGTTGACCCCAGCGGCGGCCACCTTCACCAGGACCTCGTTGTCTTCCGGCACCGGCTTGTCTACGGTGGTGTACTCGAGCACGTCCGGTGAGCCGTAGCAGCGGGAGATTACCGCCGACATGGTATCCCCGCCGGAGGTAGCCACCGGGGTAGTCGGGCACTCGGAAGTATTGGAAATGACCAGGGCCAGGCCGGCCACGGCGACGAACAGCAGGATGACACCTGCGAGCAGGATACGACGGATCACTCGTTACTCCATGGTCAGGACAGTCTGGGGACCAGCCTAAATTAAGCCCGCCGACAATGCACTGTATTCCGCCGCAGGAATCCGGCGGCCTGCCTCACAGGGCTGCGGGCGGTAAAACGGCTCAGCCGGTGAAATCCCGCGCCGCTTTCAGCAACTGTCGGCAGGTGACCTGGCCCACCAGCCGGCCGTCTTCTACCACCGGGCGCCGGCGCTTTTTCTTCAGCAGCATGTCCTGGGCGACATCGGTAATGTCTTCATGGGGGTTGGCGACAATCAGGTTGTCACCGGCCATATAGTCCTTGACCTGGCCGATGCCGCCCTCGTTGTAGCTGGCACTGAGCATGGCCTTGAGGCAGTCGAGCTCCGAGAGGATGCCGACCAGCCGACCAGCGCCGTCAACCACGCACAGGCCCGAGATCTTGTTATCGATGATGAGTTTTATAGCCTCACCCATGGTGGCTTCGGCGCGTACTGTCACCGGGTGTTTGAGCATGTAGTCCTTGAGTTCAACTGACCGCGGCATAGCATCCTCCGGCTCGTGGGAGCTGTTGTCTAAAGTATAGTTCGCAAAATTTCCATCAGTGGCCCCGGCACGATGCCGAGGTAGAGCATGGCCAGCACCAGGCCATAACAGGTGAGACGCGCGGGCCAGCCGGGGCGCTCGACTGCTGCCGGCTGTGCGTCGCCGGCCAGGGTCATCCGATAGACCATGCGCAGGTAGTAATACAGTCCGATAGCGCTGCCTATGACCAGCAGTGCCAGCAGTCCCCACAGGGAGCCGGCGACGCCCGCCGAGAACAGGTAGAACTTGCCGACGAAGCCCGCCGTCAGCGGTATGCCTGCCAGCGACAGCAGTGCCACGGTGAACAGCAGGGACAGGCCCGGTTGGCGCCAGAACAGGCCGGTGAGATCGTCGAGGCTGGCGAGTTCCTTGGAACCGCTGGCACGGGATAGCAGGCCCAGCAGGGTAAACGCGGCGAGACTGGTCAGGGAATAGGCCACCAGGTAGTAGGCGGCCGCCTCTTTGGCCAGGTGTGGGTCGGCCACCAGGCCGCAGGCGACCAGTACGATCAGCAGGTAGCCCATGTGGGCGATCGATGAGTAGGCCAGCACGCGCTTGATGTTGTCCTGCAGCAACGCCAGCAGGTTGCCAACCAACATCGAGGCGCCGGCGACCAGCGCTACCAGGGTCAGCAGTCCCGGCAGTTCATAAAGCCCCGACGCCATCCACCAGCGCAGCAGTGCGGCAAAGATCGCCCCCTTGGACACCGCTGCCAGGAAGCCGGTGATGGGCGCCGGCGCGCCCTCGTACACGTCCGGCGTCCACATGTGGAAGGGCACTACGCTGAGCTTGTAGCCCAGGCCCGCGACTATCATGGCTGCCGAAGCCAGCAATACCGGATTGTCGGCGCTGGCCAGGGCAGCGCCGATGCCCGGGTAATCGAGTACACCCACCGCGGCATACAGGAGCGCGAAGCCAAACACGAAGGTGATCGATGCGGCTGCGGACAGCACCAGGTACTTGATGGCCGCCTCCAGGGGCAGTTCCAGCTTGTCCGGGTAACCGATCAGCGCATACAGCGATACGCCCATCAACTCCATGCCCAGCAGCAGCGCCACGAAATGATTGGCGTAGGCCAGGGTGACCGCCCCCAGTGTTGACAGCAGAACCAGCAGGAAGAATTCCTCGTTCTCCCCATGGCGCTCCCCCAGGTACTCGTGTGAAACGATAACCGTCACCAGGCCGCAGATGGCAAACAGGGCAGTGAAGAACAGCGCATAGCTGTCCGCCATCAGCAGCGGCGTGACGGCCTGGGGAATGGCTTCCCGGGCCGGCAGGCATGACAGGGCCGCCGCCGCGAGAATCAGGGCCGTGGTGATCCATGACAGCGGCGTATCGCGTCGCGCCGCTACCAGCAGCATCAGCAGCACTGCGCCGCCGCTCAGCACCAGCAGCGGCGCGATCGCCCACCAGTTGACGCCGCTCACGATCCCGCCTCCGACAGCAGGCTATCAACCGTGGGCTGGGTCAGGTCCAGCAAGGCCTGTGGATAGACGCCGAGCCAGATCAGCAGGGCGATCATCAGCAACATGGTCGCCATCTCCCGGCCACCGTAGTCGGGTACTGCGCGCTCGGGATCGCCAGGACCCTGGAAGCTGCGTTGCAGCATGATCAGGCTGTAGATGGCACCGGTGACCAGGCCCAGGGCTGCGACCACCGCGACGCGCGGTGCTACCTGGAACAGACCCAGCAGCACCAGGAATTCGGCGACGAAGTTACCGAGTCCCGGCAGGCCCAGCGAGGCCATGGTGAAGAACAGGGCGCAGGCGCCCATGCGCGGCGCGTTCAACCACAGCCCACCCATGCGCGACATGTCCCGGGTGTGCATGCGCTGCTGCAGTGAGCCGGCAACCATGAACAGGGCCGCAGTGCTCAGGCCGTGGGCCACCATCTGCACGATCGCCCCCTGCACGGCGATGCTGTTCCAGGCATACAGGCCCAGCAACACGAAGCCCATATGGCTGACGCTGGAATAGGCCACCAGGCGCTTGAAATCGCTCTGGGCAAAAGCCAGCACGGCGCCGTAGATGATGCCTGCTGCCCCGAGCGCCATTGCGATAGGCGCGAACTCCAGCGAGGCCTCGGGAAACAGCGGGATAGTAAAGCGCAGCAGGCCGTAGGCGCCGGTCTTCAGCAGTATGCCGGCCAACAGCACGCTGCCGGCGGTGGGCGCCTGGGTGTGGGCGTCCGGCAGCCAGGTATGGAAGGGAAAGCCGGGCAGTTTCACTGTGAAGGCAAGGAAGAAGCCCAGCATCACCCAGAAGCCCAGCGACGAGTCCAGCGGACTGCCCAGCAAGTCGAAGTAGGAAAAGCTGTAGCTGCCGCTTACCTGCGCGTGCTGGTAGGCGAGCACGACGATCGACACCAGCATCAGCAGACCTGAGGCCTGGGTGAAGATGAAAAACTTCATCGAGGCGTAGGCGCGGCCTTCGTGCCCCCAGATCGCGATCAGCAGATACATGGGTACCAGCATCACCTCGTAGAACACGAAGAACAGGAACAGGTCGAGGGCCATGAATACGCCCACGACCCCCGTCAGGCTCCACAGCAGGTTGGCCTGGAAGAAGCCGCTGTGCTGGTCGATTTCCGACCAGGATGAGCTCAGGGCAATCAGGCCCAGCAGCAGGGTCAGCGCGACAAGGGTCAGGCTGAGTCCGTCCAGGGCCAGTTCGAAGCGGATGCCAAAGCGCGGAATCCACTCCAGCCGGGTATGCGCCAACCAGGTGTCGGGCTGCGTGGCTGCGGGTAGCAGGCTGAAGTGTTCCGCCGGCAGGCGCATCACGGCCACCGCCAGGTAGAGCAATGCAAAACTCACCGCTCCCAGCGCCACCCACCTCGGTGCCTGCGGGTGCCAGCGCTCGCTGAGCCAGGCCAGGCCGCCGCCCAGGAACAGGATGAGCAACAGGTAAACCATCAGCCCGCGGCCCGCCAGACAATATTCAGCAGGACGATCACCCCAACCACCATTACCGTGCCGTACTGGCGCAGGCGGCCGGTCTGGCTGTTGCTGAGGGCGCGATGCAGGAGCCTGCACAGCCCGACCACGGCGCCGTAGAGTCTGTCGACAGGCTCAGACCGCAACAGCGCTGCCAGGCCCATATAGGGTTTCACCCACAGCCAGTCGTAGAGTCCGTCTACCCGCCAGCCGGCGTGCCAGAAGCCATAAAGCGCCTGGCCCGGGGGCGACGCCACCAGGTCGCCGGCATCCAGCCCGCGGCCCAGGAACAGCAGCCAGGCGAGCCCGAGTCCCAGCAGTGGTACACCGATTGAGATCACTTCCACCCAGAGCGCGGCATGGCCGGTTTCTGCCTCGGGGAACACGTTGCTGACAGGAACACCCAGCCAGCCGCCGACCAGTGCAAATGCACACAGCACTGCCAGCGGCGTTGCCATGCCCGGTCCTGGCTGTCGGTCGGGAAGTGTATTGGTGCGGCCAAAAAACACCACGAACACCAGTCGGAAGCTGTAAAGCGCGGTCAGGAAGGCGCCGAGCACGGCACCCGCCCACAGCCAGGGGCCGGCAACCGGCGCTTCGAAGGCCGCCAGCACGATCAGGTCCTTGCTGTAGAAGCCCGAGGTCAGCGGCAGGGCGGACAGCGCAGCGGCACCGATCAGGAAGCTGATGAATACCAGTGGCAGCCGGGTGCGCAGGCCACCCATGTTGCGGATGTCATGTTCGTGATGCAGGCAGTGAATGATGGCGCCGGCTGCCAGGAACAGCAGCGCCTTGAAGAAGGCGTGAGTCATCAGGTGGAACACGCTGGCGCCCCAGGCACCGACTCCCAGTCCCAGGAACATATAACCGATCTGGCTGATGGTCGACCAGGCGAGGATACGCTTGATGTCGTGCTGGCACAGGGCGGCAAAGGCCGCCAGCAGCAGGGTCAGCAGGCCGATGATGGCGACTGCCAGCAGGGTGGGCGGCGCCAGCAGGAACAGCTCGTGGGTGCGGGCGACCAGGTAGACCCCGGCGGTGACCATGGTGGCGGCGTGAATCAGGGCGCTGACCGGCGTCGGTCCGGCCATGGCGTCGGGCAGCCAGGTGTGCAGCGGCAGTTGCGCGGATTTGCCCACGGCCCCACCCAGTAGCAGTGCCGTGGCGAGAACCGCGGTGGGATTGCCCACCTCCCAGCGTTCCCCGGCGGCCGCACTCATGGCCTGGATGTCCAGGGTGCCGAACTCTGCGAACAGCAGGAACAACCCCAATGCCATGGCCGCGTCGCCAGCACGGGTTACGATGAAGGCCTTGCGTGCCGCCGCGCCGTTGGCGGCGTCGAAATGCCAGAAACCGATCAGCAGGTAGGAACAGGCGCCGACGCCCTCCCAGCCGAAAAACAGCAGCAGCAGGTTGTCGGCCATCACCAGCGTCAGCATCGCGGTAACGAACAGGTTGAGGTAGGCAAAGTAGCGCGCGTAGCTTTCGTCCCCAGCCATGAATTCGGCGGAGTACAGGTGAATCAGAAAGCCGACCCCGGTGATCACCGACAGCATTACCAGGGTGAGCCCATCGACGTAGAAGCTCACCCCGGCCGATAGCTCGCCCACCTGCATCCAGGTCCAGAGCTGGCTCTCGAGTGGTGCGCCCTGCCATTGCAGGACGGTGAGTAGTACGCAGATGGCAGCGGCGCCCACGGAACCGACGCCCAGCGCTGCTACAATGCGTGGGCTCATCAGCCGGCCACCGAGGATCAGCAGCGTGGCGCTGGCCAGTGGCAGGGCGGGTATAAGCCAGAGCAGGTCCTTCACGTCAGCCTCGCAAGCGGGTCGCGTTGTCGACGTCGAGAGTCTGGAAGCGACGCTGCACCTGCAATACCAGTCCCAGGCCCACCGACACCTCGGCGGCGGCCACCGTCAGGATCAGCATGAACACCACCTGGCCGTCGGGCTGGCCCCAGTGGGCGCCGGCAGAGACAAAGGCCAGGGCCCCGGCATTGAGCATCACCTCCAGCGACATCAGCACAAACAGGATGTTGCGCCGCACCATCAGCCCGGTCAGGCCCATGGCGAACAGCAGCGACGCCAGTCCCAGCACGTGCTCCATTGGCACCTGCAGGCCGTCCACTAGCGCTCTGCCCCGCGGTCCCGGGCCAGGAAGCTGCGGCCCACATGATAGGCGCCCACCAGACCCGCCAGCAGCAGCATGGAGGCGATCTCCACCGCCAGCACATAAGGGCCGAACAGCTGGAGCCCAACAGCCTTGGGTTCGACCGCCACCCCGGTGGTGGTGCCGCTGACGCCGGATTGCAGAACTATCAGTTCGACCAGCAGAATGATGGCGAACACCGCGGGCAGCAGCCAGCTGCGCGGCTGCAGCCAGTCCCGCTCGCGTGCCTGGCCGGCCTCACCCAGGTTCAACATCATGATGACAAAAACGAACAGCACCATGATGGCGCCGGCATAGATAACGACTTCCAGGGCCGCGGCAAAGGGCGCACCGATAATGAAGAA
>JASJBK010000154.1 GCA_030066555.1 Halieaceae bacterium | reverse complement strand
ACTGGCCCCGGCCGGGTGCGGGCTGGCGCTATCCCTGCGCGAGGGTCTCGACGCCATGGCAGAAAAAGACCCGGAAACGCGGCTGCTGGTTGAGCGCGGCATCAAGCTGTTGGACAATCCAGTGGTTATCCCGAGTGCGAGCGCGGCCTGACCGCAGGCCCGCTTCCAACCCCTACTGACCGGAACCGCATGCATGTTTGAATCGCTGGAGCGCCTCCCCGCCGACCCCATCCTCGGACTGTCCGCCGCCTGTGCCGCAGATCCCAATCCGGACAAGATCGACCTCACCGTCGGTGTTTACAAGAACGAGAGCGGCCAGACACCGGTATTCGCCGCGGTTCAGCGCGCCCAGGAAGCGCTGTCAGAGCGCGAGGTCACCAAGGCCTATTTGCCCCAGGTGGGCGACGCTCACTACATCGAGGGTATTCGCAAACTGCTGCTGGGCGAGTCGCACCCCGCGCTGGAAGCGGAGCGGGTGACCAGTGTGCAGGCCCCGGGCGGCTGTGGCGCTCTGCGAGTGGGTGCCGAGGTCATCAAATCTGCCAATCCGTCGGCAAAAGTGTGGCTGAGTGCGCCGACCTGGCCCAACCACATCCCGCTGATCGGCTCGGTTGGCCTGGAATTCAAGGAGTACCGTTACTACGACCCCGCCACCCACGCGGTGGACTTCGACGGCATGCTCGCAGACCTGGCCGACGCGGCCCCTGGCGATGTGCTGTTGCTGCACGGCTGCTGCCACAATCCCTGCGGCGCCGACCTGTCGCCGGAGCAGTGGCAGGCCGTCACCACCCTGACGGCGGAGCGCGGGCTTATGCCGTTTATCGATATTGCCTACCAGGGCATGGGCAAAAGCCTCGATGAGGACGCCTTCGGCGTTCGCCATATGACCGAGAATCTGCCGGAAGTGCTGGTGGCCGCGTCCAACTCCAAGAACATGGGCCTGTATCGCGAGCGCACCGGCGCCATCGTGTTCAGCGGCCGTGACCGCGAGACAGCAGAGATCTTCTCATCCCAGGCCACCAAGGCAGCGCGCAAGATCTACTCCATGCCGCCGGCTCACGGCGCCATCCTGGCGGGCATGGTCTTGAGCGATACCGCGCTCAATAACAGCTGGCGCGAGGAACTGGCGGCCATGTGTGAGCGCCTGAACGGGCTGCGTGTGATGCTTGACGAAAAGCTGAGCGCCGCGACGGGTAAGGATTTCAGCTTCATCCGCAATGAGAGCGGTATGTTCTCCTTCCTGGGCCTGACGCCGGAGCAGGTGGATCGTCTGCGCGAGGAGTTCAGCGTTTACATGGTGGGGTCGTCGCGGGTGAATGTGGCCGGCGTGAACAATGCCAATGTCGATTACCTGGCAAAGGCGGTCGCTGCCGTCCTCTAGGGGCCTTTGCTTAGGGGCTGTTTTTTAGGGGCTTTTGCTTAGGAGCTTTTGCTGGAGGCCATCCCTTAATGTTGGGCGCTACTTGAAGACGTCGGGGCAGCCACCGTAGTTGTTGAACTCCGGGTCCCAGCGGCGCACGTCGTTGGCGCGGCGCCAGCGGCTGTGGAAGAACTCCATCAGGCAGGGGCCTGAATCCAGTTCCACCATGAACAGGTCGCCCTCCTTCACACTCTCGTAGGGCGGGTAGTCGCGGCCTCGGCCCCAGGTCAGGCCGCCGCGGGTCTCGGCATAGTTCAGCCAGAACTGTTCCGGGCTGACCCACTCGCCGGCGTCCTTGTCCCAGGCCAGCACCTCGTCCAGGGCGCGAATCTCGCCGTGGCGCGGTTCCTGGGCCATACCCGGAACCGGCAGCGCGCTGGCGAGCCCCAGGGTACCCAGCAGGTGGGCAACTTTTACCGCGTTCTTGTGTACTTGCATGGGAGTGTCGTCCGTTCAGTCACTATCTTCGACCTCAAGAATCTCACCAGTTCCGCTGACTTCGATTTCATATTCCTTGCCGTTGGCGGTTCCGAACAGTTCGTAGACCTTCTGTCCACCTTCGCTTTCCAGTTCGGCCTCCTCGATTTCGATACCCGGCACCGCCTGCCCGGCGGCGGCCACGGCAGCGGGTGGTACGTCGGACAGCGGTATCTCGACTTCGTTCTCGAACGGCGCGCAGCCGGTCGCCATAAGGGTGAGTGGAATAATCCTCAGCCGGCTCATGGGAATACCTTTGAGTGCAGTGTATCGACAGTGTAGAGGGCAGTGCGAGCTGGGGCTAAGACCGGCGCGCCACCTCGATGGCGCGCTCCCACAAGCTGGCCAGCTCGCGATAGATCGTGCGCTGGTTGGCCAGCCGCGACTGTGCCGGTTCATCGGGTTCCTCCCCCAGCCAGGCGCAGTGCAATGCCAGCGCCTCCTCCGCGGTCAGCCCATCTCCCTCGATCACCACCGCCAGGTCAAACAGCGGGTCGCCCATGGCCGCGTATTCCCAGTCCAGGGCCAGCAGGCCTTGCTTGCCCGCCAGGCGGTTGGCGCACAGCAGGTCGTTGTGGCACAGCGCCAGGGGCACGGGCTCCAGGCGATCACTGGCCTCCACTAGTGCCGCCGGGAGTGTGCGTTCCCCGAGCAGCGACAGGTAACAGCGGGCGCGTGCCAGTGGATCGAGGCGAAACTTCACGGCGGGCAGGGCATGAATCCTGCGCAGCAGGTCGGCGAGGCCGGCAATCGAATCCGCCGTTCCGGAGTGGGACTCCCGGTACTCGCACACCAGCACACCCAGTGTCGGGTTGCGGTACACCGGCCGGGGGGCGAGTTGCGCATCCGCCGCTGCCTGCAGCACGCGCCACTCGGCCTCGCGGTTCAGGCCCATCCGCCGGGTCTCGAAACCGTCGATTCGCACCACCCAGCGCCGGTCATCATGGCTGACCAGCACGCTGGTATTGCTGAGGCCATTGCCCAGGCGCTGCTCCAGCTGCGGCCGTGCCGCCGGGCCTGGCTGCCAGTGCCGCCACTGGTCCAGGGCCTGGTCGATTGTCAGGCGAACTGCGCCCGATAGTGCCGCGTCCATGTCAGGAACCCGATGATCACGATGACCACGTAGGCGGCAAACAGCGCCGCAGTGAAGTACAGCTCCCTGTCGATATACAGGAAGATCGACAGCCCGTCGATCACGATCCAGTACAGCCAGTTCTCCAGCAGCTTGCGAGCCACCATCCAGGTGGTGAGCACCGCGCCCCAGGTGGTGAAGGAGTCGAGGTAGGGCCAGGCGGCGTTGGTGTACTGGCTGAGTAGTAGCCCTGACACCGCGCTGAGTAGCAGCACGCCGCTAATCGCCACCAGGTGCTGGCGCGCAGGCCAGCGGCTGATGTCGAGGCCGCCGTCTTCCCGGTTGCCGTGCTGCCAGTGCCACCAGCCGTACACGGCCATACCCAGGTAGTACACCTGCAGCGCCGACTCCATCAGCAGTCCCGCCTGCCAGAACAGCACCAGGAATATCGCGGTGCTGACGAAGGCGGCGTACCAGCAGCTGATCTTCTCCTGCATGGCCAGCAGCAGATAGGCAATGCCCAGCACCACCGCGGCGATTTCCCAGGGGTTGGTCATTAGAAGCTCAGGCTGACATCCACACCAACCATGCGCGGTTCGCCGAGCTGGAAATAGTCTTCCACCAAGTAGTCCTTGCGCGGGTCGTTGCCAAAGCTGCCGAAACCACGCACCCTGTAATCCTCGTCGGTGAGGTTGCGGCCCCAGAGGGCCAGGGACCAGTTGTCGCGGGCGTAGCCGAGACGGCCGTGGACCAGTTCGTAGCTATCGGCCTGGGCGTCGTGGCGATCCGAGAAGAAGAAATCGTCCCGGCCCTCCACCTCCAGGCGCAGGAAGAAACCGCGCCCGAAGTCGAAGCGGCCGCCCACCGAGAACTGGTAGTTGGGTGCCTGCGCCTGGTCGCGGCCGGACAGGTCCTCACCGAACACGTTCACGTAGTTCTCGAACTCGGTCTCCAGCAACCCGAGGTTGGCCCACAGCTGCAGGTTCTCACTGGCCAGCCAGTCGAGCTCGATCTCGGCACCATAGTTCTCGCCCTCGGCGGCGTTGCTGGTGTAGTCGACGAAAGTGGTGGCGCCGCCTTGCTGGGGGATCAGGAAGGAACCGCGCACCTGCTGGTCCTCACGGTCCATGTAGAACAAGGCCACCCGCGCCCGCAGGGTGTTGTCGAGCAGGCTGCTCTTGAAGCCGACCTCGTAGTTGACCAGGGTTTCCTCGTCGAAGTCGCGCACCGTGTTGAGGCCGGCGATAATGTCCGGGTCGTCGGTGGCGTTGATGCTGGCGAGTATGCCGCCGTTTACGCCGTTGGCCCGGTAGCCGCGGGAAACTGAGGCATAGGCGAGGGTTCCCTCGAACCAGTCGTACTCCAGCGCCAGCTTGCCGCCCCACAGGTCCTTGTCCGGGTTGAAGTCGACGTTGTTGCTGTCGCTATAGTCGGTGTCACGGTTTTCCAGCCGCAGGCCGGTGACCAGGGTCAGGCGCTCGGTGAGCGCGGTGTCGAGCTGGCCAAACACGGCCCAGGTCTCGGTATCGAACTCGCTGTCAAAGGGCCCGGCGAACGTGTAGCGACGGTCGAGGTCTTCATCGTTGCCGAGGTAGTACAGCCCCACCACCCACTCGCTGCGACCGCCAAACAGGCGTGATGATTCGTTGGACAGCAGCCGCAGCTCCGCGCTGATGCTGTCGCGCTCGCGCAGGTAGGTGTCGGTGGAGCTATAGCCGAAGGGGTGGAAACCTTCGAACGTCCAGTCCTCGTCGTAGCTGTACTCGCTGTCGCTATTGGCATAGCTGAATACAGTCCGCAGGTCGAAGTAGCTGAAGCTCGAAGCGGTCTGCAGCGACAGCGCCACCGATTCCTGGGTATCGCGGCCCGGCTCATCGGAAATCGTGTCGCGCACATTGTCGAGCGAAAAGGCGTCGTAGCCGTTGTCGACATCGATGTAGGTCACACCCAGGTCGATGGTGTGTTGCTCCGACAGCAGCCACTGCAGGCGGCCGCGTGCCGTCAGTTCATCACGCTCCTGGGTGTCGTCGTCGCCGAGGAAGTCGTTCTCGGTGTAGCCATCGCTGTTGAATTGCTCAACGGCGACCCGGTAGCGCAACGCATCCGTCAGTGGGCCGCTGCTCACCAGTCCGACGCCGAAGCTGTCGTAGTCACCGGCGGTGGCGTCGATGCGGTGGTAGAAATCTTCGGTCGGTGCGTTGCTGCGAATATCTATCAGGCCCGCCAGGGCATTGGCACCATGCAGCGTCCCCTGGGGGCCGCGCAGTACTTCCACCTGTTCGACATCGAACAGGGTGCCGATGGAGCCAATACCGCTGAAGTCGACGCCGTCGACCCGCAGGCCCACGGAGGGGTTAAGGGGTTCGGCGAACTGGCTGCGATCACCCACGCCGCGAATCTGGAAGTAGCGGCTGCGTGAGGTGCCGCCGGCAAAGTTCACGTTCGGTGCCAGGTTGAGGATTTCCTCGAGGTGCTGCGCGGCGCGCTGCTGGATGTCTTCGGCGCCGAGTACGCTGATGCTGGCGCCGGCGTCCATCAACTCGGTACGACGGAATTCGGCGGTAACTACAACTTCCTCGAAGGAGTCATTTGCCAGGGCAGCGGTGCCCGGCGGCAGCAAGGCCAGGGTGAGAAGGATAGAAGGCTTGTTCACGGAGTCTCTCCAGTCAGTCCGCGGCTGCGGAGCCAAAAGAGACCCGGTTGACGACGTAACGGGAAAAGCGTGTGCACCTATTCCTACGCCGGTGCTAACCGGATCAGGTTCAAAGGGTTTGCCAGTCATTCCCGCGCCGTCGGTGGCTCCGGGAGGCTGGCATCTCAGGCAGAGCCACCCCTCAGGTTGTCATGCAATGCATGCCAAACTAAGTGTATCATCTGGTCGTGCGCTGATCACGGGCAGGAACATGGCAACACCGCCAGGGACGAAGGATTCGGAAGTGCGCAGATCCTCCGATGCTCTTACCTACAGCGATATCGATTCGCAGATGGACGAGTTCGCCCGCACGGTAGAGCTCAATGAACGCGTACTCCAGCGCCTGCAGAGCTATGAACTGATGCTGCTGGATGCCTCCAGCCTCGCCGCGTTACTCGACGTCCTGCTCAATAGCACCCAGGCCCACTTTGGCCTCACCGGCCTCAGCCTCAGCCTTTTCGACCCCGACAGGGAACTGGAATACCTGCTGCCGGAGAACCTTGAGTTCGGCATCGACCTGTCGCTGGAGCGCGATAACTTCGATATGCAGCAGCTCTATGGTGCCCGTCCCCAGGTGGAAGTCATCGTCTCCGACGACCCCCGTGCACTGCGCGCGATCGCCAACGTCGATAGCGGCCAGAGTGCGCTGCTGCTGCCGCTGGTGCGTGACGATATCCTGGTGGGGAGTTTCCATTGGGTGAGTGAAGATGCCACCGCCTTCGACAGCAAGGTCGAGGTGGACTACCTGGACCACCTGGCCTCCATCATCGCTATTTGCCTGGAAAACTGCACGAACGCCGAGCGCCTGTCCGCGCTGGCGCTGCTGGACCCGCTGACGCACCTCAGCAACGACCGCGCCTTCGAAATGGAATTGCGGCGCGAGGTCGCCCGTGCCCACCGCAACCAGAAGCCGCTGAGCCTGATGATGTTGGAAGTGGATGACTTTCCGACCATCTCCGACAACTACGGCTACCTGTCAGGCGACTTTGTACTCAAGGCCATCGGCCGTCACATGGCAGGCATGCTGCGGCGCACCGATTACCTCGCGCGCCTGCAGGGCTCACACTATGCACTGTTGTTGCCGGGTTGCCCGGAAGACAAGGGCCAGGAGATCGGTGAGCGCATTCGCAGCGAAACCGAGTTCATGGAAATCGACGACGGGCGCGGCGCCAACCTGTTTGCCAGCCTGTCCATCGGTCTCAGTACCTGGTCGCCGCAGAATTACCCGGCTATCAACATGGAACAACTGGCCGAACAGCTCAAGAGCAAGTCGAATGACGCACTCAAGCGCTCCCACCAGGGTGGTGGCAACCGCGTATCGTTGTCACGGCTGGCGGCGATGCTTACCTGATTCCTGCGCGATTCTAATAAACAC
>JASJBK010000153.1 GCA_030066555.1 Halieaceae bacterium | reverse complement strand
CCCCGCGAAGGCGGCGGCCCGCGCAGGGGGGTCCAGAATTTCTACAAAACCATTGGAATCCCCTACGCGGGCCGCCCACTAAGCGGGAATGACAGAGGGTTCCCCTACACTGGAACCCGATCAGAACCAGGCGGAATAGGTGAGGAGTATCGAGTAGCCCTCGATGTCGAACTCGCCGACGGTGTCGTTGAAGTCCATTTCACCGCCCAGGTATTTGAAGCCGATTCCCCACTGGCGACCGCCGCCGATATCAAATTCGAAGCCCGCCCGGGCGTGGTAGCCGATGACAATATCGGAATCGCTGTCATCGGTGAGAATGATGGTGCCGTTTGCAGTGACCAGCGGTTCGGGGGTGCCGTCGTCGTCGCTATCGTCGTCGTCCGCGTCGATCTCAGCGTAGATGATGGCCGGGCCGGCGCTGACATAGAAATCGACTTTCTTGCCGATATGGGTGCGCAGGTAGGGCCCGATGTGGCCCTCCACCAGCCACATGTCATTGTCGACATTGAAGACCACCGTACCGCCGCCCTCGCCAACGCGGCCGGCGTATCTTGTGTTGCTACCTCGCCAGCCAAAACTGATACCGGCATTTACTCCCCACTCAAAGCCGCTGTCCGGGGTGTTTACCGGTGTTTCGCCATCGAGGCCAATGTTGAGCAGGTTGGCGAAGTCGATATCGACCGGCTCGCCGCTCTCGTTCTGTAACTCGCCGGTCTGGTCGTCAAATTCCATGACGCCGATATACGACTGTATCCGGGTGTCGCCGTAGACCGTGCCCTCAGACCAGGCCGGTGCGCTCGATGCCACCAGTATCAGTGCGAATGCAGCTATTTGAGAATCGAGGTTGCCCTTCACCCAATATCTCCCAGTTTCACAACCCGGGTTTCGAGCCCCGGGTGGTCATCGGCACCGATCCAGCGCCAGCACATGGTTCCGTCGGCGTGTCCCGCGGTGTCGATCCAGTTGCCAACGCCGGGGTCCTTCGCCGCCACGTACAGTAGCACGCTGCCGTTATCCTCGTAGCGGGCGGTGTGCTTATTCACGGTAATGCGGTGGTAGCGGTAATCCAGCGACTCCATCCAGTAGTTGTCGAGCTGGAAGTTCCAGGTCTGGCACTTCGGGATGGTGGGGGCGCGAATCTCCAGCGCCTCATCCTCGGCCAACGCCCAGTGGGCGTGGAAATAGAAAATATTGGGATCGCCGCCGATCGACTGGCAGTAGGCCTGGTCCGCCGGCGGCAGGGCATTCATGGCGGGCTTCAGGCTGTCGGTCCAGTCGGCGAACAGTTTGACGGTACCGTGCAGGTTGCCCGCCACTCGCTGCAGGTGCTTGTGCAGTTGCTCGGCCGAGTAGGGCGGCGGCGTGGCTGCGTCATCCAGGCGCTCGATGTCGATCTGCGCGGGTCGCTCGCTGGAGCGATCCAGGAAGGTCTGGCGAATGTTGAGTGAACGGGTTGCAGGGGTCAGCGGCAACCAGTTGCCGGGGTGCTCCTTCTGGCTGAGGATGATTTCGAAACTGCCGTCGGGCTCCACCTGCAGCGAGCCGGTGTCGAGGAAGCCGTCGGTGATCATAGTGCCGTCGGCGCCGTAGCCGCCGGAGATCGATGCGAAGCTCAGGTAGAACACGCTGCCGCGGGTGCCCCGCAGTCGGTACTCGTAGTCGCCGTGGATGGTGGCGCCCTGGTACATGTTGTCGGGGTTGTCTGCTCCCAGCTTGACCATGTTGCCCAGCCCACGCATTACCGGGTAGTCGGCACTGCCGCTCTCGATTACGCCCTCCAGGCTGTTGCGCAGCAGCCTTGTCAGGTAGCGAAAGCCCTCAGCGCGGTTGAAGGCATCGGTGGGTGTGCGTGAATCGGTAATGAACTGGCCCAGCCCCTTGAGCTGGTCGCAGAATTCTTCCCAGGCGGCTCCGCTGGAGACTCTCTCCTCGATCTCCGCCGCGCTCAGCTCCTCGCTCATGTTCCGCTCTCCTGTTTGGTTGTCGCTATGCCCGGGTGCTGGTTTCCGATTCGATGCGCGCCATCCAGGCGGTGACCGTGGGGTACTCTTCGAGCATGGCGGCCACAAAATCCGCATCGCGGAAACACTGGAACATGGCATAAACCGCCAGGTCCGCCAGGGTCAAGCGATTGTCCAGCAGCCAGTCGTCCTGGCCTAACATGTTGGCCACGGCCTCGATATGTCGGCGGGTGTCTTTGCTGAGCTGCTCGCGGCCCTTGCGGCCGATGCCCTGGCTGCTGGTGGCCTTGCGCAGCAGTCGCGGGATCATGCGTTTGAGTAGCCAGCGCAGGGCGGGAGCTTCGTTTTCTATCAGCTTCGGCACATTGCGCTCGGCGTTCCCCTCAGTCGTGAAGCGCAGGGTCATCTCGTAGAAATACAGGCTCTCGTCGGCCCAGTCTTCGATAGCGTGCAGCACACCGCGCAGTTTGGGGTCATCGGGGATCAGCGGGTTTTGCGGAAAGGCCTCCTCGATGTAGTAGGCCATGTCGGTCGAGTCCACCACCAGCTTGCCGTCGTGCTCCAGCGCCGGCAGCTTGCCCGAGGGGCTGACCTTCAGCACCTTGCTGCGATCGGCAATGCGCCAGTAAACCTCTTCAAAGGGCACGCCCTTGTAGTTGAGCATGCGCTGGATTTTCTGGTTGAACGGCGACTGGTTGTACTGATGCAGGGTCAGCATGACAGCGATTTCCTTATTGTTATGGGCGGACGTGGGTGGGAATTATTGTGACGGGTTTGTGCTCTCCCGGGCCAGTGCCAGCTCGTGCCTGATGGCCGCTTCGGTCTGCGGGCCGATCAGCCGGGTGACTTCCTCGCCCGCCGGGTTGAGAATCAGGGTGGTTGGCAACACCGTGGGTCGCACCAGCCCGAGGCGCGGCCCCGGATCGGTGGACAGCAGCGGAAACTGGATATCCAGGTCGGCGGCCTGCGACAGCAGCACGTCGCCCTGCACCTCGTCAAAGTTCACCGCATAGACGTCGAGCTCGCTGCTGCTGAAAGCCAGCCGGTTGAGTTCGGGGATTTCATCGCGACAGGGGGCGCACCACTCGGCCCAGTAATTGATAACCGTCCAGTTGCCCGCCAGCGCCGGCGCACTGAGTACGCCCTCAGGCGTGCCCATACGCTCGCCGCAGGCGCTGAGCAGGACCAGCGCCAGTACCGCAACCATCCTCACCGGGAGAACAGCTCCGCCAGGCTCAACGACAGCAGGTCACGCTGCTGGAGGCGTTGGGTTTTCAGCAATTCATGGGCGTCGGCGCGCCAGCCCTCCAGCTCGGGCAGGTCCATGTCTTCCAGGGTGATCTCACCGTTGACCCATTCCTTGAGCTGCCACAGGTGCACCTGGCTGAGGTCTCGCGCCAGCAGGTAGCGGCCGCGCTCGTCCACCACCACCAGCTTGCGTTGAATGAACTGGTCCCGCAGTGCCGTCCATGTCTCACTGTCGAGCTGGGCCTTGCGCTGGTTGGCAGTGCGCACCAGGTCGTACTCGCTGATGCTGTCGCCGGATTGGTGCTTCTCCCACAGCAGTTCCAGCACTACCAGCGCCTTGAGCAGGGCCGGCACCGTGCCGCGGGATTCGTAGCGGAAAGTCGACAGGGAATGCACGATCACCGACCCCGACAGCACGATGTTCCAGGACAGGTAAATCCACAGCAGTAACAGCGGGAAGGCGGCGAAGGCGCCATAAATAGCGGTGTAACTGGTCTTGGCGATCAGCTTGCCGAAACCCCAGCGCGCGATGTTGAACACCACGGCAGTCATAAAGCCACCCAGCAGGGCGTGCTTTACGTTGACCTGGCAGTTGGGCACTGCGGCGTACAGCAGGCTGAAGGCCACAGTCGACAGCAGCAAGGGTGCCACCGACAAAAACAGTCGCCTGATGCCGATCACGTCGAAATCTGCAAAGCGATCGGTGATGCCCAGGTAGGTGCTGCTACCCAGGGCCAGGCCGATCAGGATCGGGCCCAGGCTCAACACCGCCCAGTAGAGCAGGAAGCTGGAAACGATGCCGCGGTTGGTACGGGTGCGCCAGATACGGTTGAAGGTGCTCTCCACGTTCCTGAGCATCAGTACCGCGGTCACGATCAGTACGCCGACACCCGGGCCGCTCAGGTTTTGGGCCTGCTGGGAAAAGTTGGACAGGGCGCCGGTAACCTGGTCCTTGACCTGGGAGATGGTGTCGCCGCCGCTGCCCTCGGGGAAGAGGTTGTCGAACAGCGTGTTCTGCAGGTCGGCGGCGCGCACCTGGAGGTCGGGTATCGCCGAGAGGATCGCAAACATCACTGTGAGCAGCGGCACCAGCGCGAACAGGCTCATGTAGGTGAGTGCCGCGGCGCTGCGGTTGCAGCCGTCGTCGACGAAGCGCTTCCAGATGTACTGGCTCCAGGGCAGCAGGTCTTCCCGCAGGTTGTCCAGGCGGTCCAGGGTAGAGCGCTGTTGGCTACGTGCGTCCATCGCGAACCATTATCGCACGTTTGCCATATCGCCGCGTCCGGCTTGATATAATCCGCCGCCCCAAATACCACGTAGACGCCTGGCAATGAGCAAGTTCACCATCTATCACAATCCCCGCTGTTCCAAGTCGCGCCAGACCCTGGCGCTGCTGGAAGAGAACGGCGTGACACCCGACATCGTTCTGTATTTAGAAACGCCGCCCTCGGCTGCCGAGCTCATGGGACTACTGGGCAAGTTGGGTATCGAAGCCCGGGCGCTGCTGCGCAGGGGCGAGGAAGCCTACAAGTCGGAGAGGCTCGCGGACACGGGGCTCGACGACGACGCCCTGGTGGCTGCTATGGTGGCGCACCCGAAATTGATCGAGCGCCCTATCGTGGTGTGCGGTGAGCGCGCAGTGCTGGGTCGCCCGCCCGAGAACGTTCTGGACCTGCTGTGAGCCAGCCTTACATCCTTGTTCTTTACTACAGCCGCCACGGCGCCACAGCCGACATGGCCAAGCATGTCGCGCGCGGGGTAGAGCAGGTCAGTGGTATCGAGGCGCGGGTGCGCACGGTGCCCCCGGTGTCTCCAGAGTACGAAGGTGGCGGCAGCGATATCCCCGAGGAGGGACCGTTGTACTGCGAAGCGGAAGACCTGCGGGATTGCGCCGGCCTGGTGCTGGGAAGTCCCACCCGGTTCGGCAATATGGCGGCACCGCTCAAGTATTTTCTCGACCAGGGCTCCAGCCTGTGGATGAGCGGTGCGCTGATCGATAAACCCGCGGCGGTATTCACCTCCACCGCCAGCCTGCACGGCGGCCAGGAGACTACCCTGCTGAGCATGATGTTACCGCTGCTGCACCACGGCATGGCGATTGTTGGCCTGCCCTACAGCGAGACCGGGCTGATGACCACCGAGGGCGGCGGTACCCCCTACGGCGCTTCCCACGTGGCTGGCCAGTCCGGCGAGCGCGCGGTAGACGAGACCGAACTGGCCCTGTGCCGGGCGCTAGGGGCGCGGGTGGCGCGCTGGGCCCTTGCGGCGGGAGGTGTCCGTGACTGAACGCAGCCTGCGCACCGCCAGCACCCGCTGGCTGGCCCTGGCCGGCCTGGCCTTGTTTGTCGTCGCCCTGGCCGCGGCGATTACCCGGCGGGACGCGCCGATCGGCATTTACCTGCTCTGTTTCGTGCCACTGGCGATATTTTTGCCCGGCCTGATTCGTGACCGGGTTCGTACCTATGTCTGGCTGTGCTTTGTTATTCTGTGGTACTTCATAACCGTGGTTTTATGGCTTTTCAATGAGCCTTCAGACCCGGTACTGGCCTGGGCGGCCATGTTTGGCATCGTGGTGTTCTTCAACGCCGCCATGATGTACGTGCGCTGGCGCTCGCAGGAGTTGCGCGCCCAGGCCGAGATCTCGGAGGTAGAAAGACCATGAGCGACATCGAGCGCCGAGTGGAGGACAGGCCAGGGCCGGTACGACATGTACTGGGCACCCTCTGGGCCGGTGTGACGAAAATCCGGCTGGCCATCTCCAACCTATTGTTTTTATTGATTATTTTCCTTGTATTCTGGGCCTTCCAGGACACCACCCCGGAGCCGCTGCCAGACACGGCGGCGCTGTTGCTGAACCCGGTGGGCACGGTCGTGGATCAGCGCACCTTCGTGGAACCCCTGGAGGTGCTGCTCAGCGACCAGGCGCCCCAGGAGCGCGAGGTGCTGCTGGGCGACATGATCGACGCCATCCTGCTGGCCAAGGATGACCCCAAGATCAGCGCCCTGGTGATGGAGCTGGACCAGCTGTTTGGTATCGGCACCAGCAAGACCAGTGAGGTGGCCAGCGCCATTGCCGAGTTCCGGGCCAGCGGCAAGCCGGTGATTGCCTGGAACGACAGCCTTAGCCAGTCGCAGTACCTGTTGGCGGCCGAAGCCGACGAGCTCATCATCCATCCCATGGGCAGTGTGCTGCTGGAGGGCTTCGCCAACTACCAGTGGTATTTTGCCGACGCGCTGGAGAAGTTCTCCGTCAATGTGCACGTGTTCAAGGCCGGCCAGTTCAAGTCCATTGCCGAGCCGTTCCAGCGCAACAGCATGTCGGACGGTGAAAAGGAAATCAGCCGCCGCTGGCTGGACGGGGCCTGGGCCCATTACACCGACCAGGTGGAAGCCCGCCGTGACCTGCCGGTTGGTGCCATCAATGATTATGTGAACAGCTTTGCCGACACTGTCGACAGCAACGGAGGCGACCTCGCGGCCACCGCGCTGGCCACCGGCCTGGTCGACAAGGTCATGCAGCACAGCGAGGCCAATGCCTACATCGCCGGCATCGTCGGCGCCTCTGACAGCGACGGTTTCTACGAGGCGGTGGAGTTTGAACGTTACCTGCAGCGCAAGCGTGCGCCGATTATGGGCCTGGGCGGCAAGCCCCAGGTGGCTACCATCGTTGGCCGCGGCACCATCATGGGCGGTGAGCAGCCTGCCGGTAC
>JASJBK010000152.1 GCA_030066555.1 Halieaceae bacterium | reverse complement strand
ACGCCGTCGATCAGCTCGATCTGCACTACAGACACACCGTGCGCGTGCTGAGACATACGCACTTCTTCCAGCGACTCGGGAGCGTCTTTGCCGAACACGTGGGTGTTGCGGCCGAATTCGTGGTTGATGACCAGCAGGCCGCGAGTGTTCACGTTAAACCAGCGACGCAGGAAATCGTTGATCACCGGAACTGTGGTGTCGGCCACCAGGTCTTCCGCCAGCGGGAAGAACCACATGCCATCGTGGCCGATACCAATCTGGTTGGCCTGCTCGCGGGAGGTGTTACCACGCTCAACATAGGCAGGACCGCTGGGCTCGATCGGGTCACCCCAGGGGATCAGCGTCTGCATGCTGTAGTCAGGTGACAGCAGCGGCTGCTTGCCGTCGCCGGCGGCGGCGTCAGCCAGGGACACCGGGGTGAAGTTCATCAGGCTGCTGGTCTGTGCCTGCGCCGTGGTAGCAATGCCGCTGGCAGCAAAGAAGCCAGTGGCTGCGGACGCCAGGCTGCCTTTCAGCACGTCGCGACGCTCCATTTCAGATTTCAGGATGTCGTAGAACGGACGGCTGTCCGTGGGGTTGGTACCAATGTATTCGACGTCATCGAAGGTATCGATAACTTCCTTATCTACAGCTTTATTCATTACTCGAGCCTCGTTGCATTCAGGTGTGTCCTGTGGGGTGCAGGACCTACCAATAAAGTCGGTCGGACCTTGCGCCCGACTCCCCTAACTCCACACGCGACCTTAGAGGGGGATTGCGACAGCCCGTTGACGGCTACGTAACGTTTTCATGAGGGAAAGATGACGGAAATGTATCTGCGGTATGACAGCAGCAAGACGGCCGAAAATTCGGTTTTATCGAACTTTCAGTAACTTAGCTATCGGCACTTTATGACAGCAACCAGTGCAAACCGTGAAAATTCAGAAACACAGTTACGGAACACTGCTTAGCTTGTGTGCGACTCAATCTATGAGCGCTGCCAACTCACCAGGAAAATGATTCGTCGGGGAAGCGGGGCACCGAGCCCCACCCCGTCATTCCCGCGCAGGCGGGAATCCAGAGGACGCGGAAATCAAAAAAAATGGATTCCCGCCTACGCGGGAATGACTGAAATATGGATTCCCCTACGCGGGCCGCCGCTTATGCGGAAATGACAGAAAGAGGGATTCCACTACGCGGGCCGCCGCTTTCGCGGGAATGACGAGATACGGGGAAATCAGGCGACGGGTTCCTGACCCTGTTCTTCAGGCAGGTGAACTTCCATGCCTTCCATCTCCCAGGTGACCAGCACCTGGCAGCCCAGCCGCGAATTGTCCTTGCGGCTCTTGGCGGTCTTCAGCATCTCCAGTTCCTGGGGACCCTGGGCCGGCAGCTTGGACAGGAACGGCTCATCGATATAGCAGTGGCAGGTCGCACACGAAGCGATGCCGCCGCACATGCCCTCAACACCCGGCACCAGGTTCATAGTGGCGCCTTCCATAAGGTTCATCTGCTCTTCCAGTTCCACCTCGTGACGGGTGCCGTCGGCTTCGACATAGATGATGTTGGGCATGAGAATTCCTTGTTAATCAATGACGTCGGAGAGTTTCCGCGACCCTGACACCGGGTGCAAGCGCCGGAAGCGGTCATTTCAGGCCGCCCACCCGCGACCGACAGTTGGCTAATACAGGAATTGATCAGTCGCTCTTCAGCTCGGCCCTGGTGCGAACCATCAGGTCGGTAAAGATCCGGAAGCTCTCGTTGGCTGCCAGTCGCTCATCGATCAGTGCGTCGAAGGCCTCCTGTTCCAGCGCCGCCAGTTCAACCAGCAAAATCCCGTGATCTTCTCCGATAGCACGATCGCGAATGGCGAGCACCCGCCGGTAAAAGGTATCGATGCGATCTTTCTTACGCCGCATACGCCAGCGTGCCAGTGCCAGCAACCCGGTCAACAGCAGGAAGGTTACGTACACCAGCATGTTGATCATCTCGGCGTAGCGCTCCAGAAAGCTCGGTTCGTCACGGGCGAGGTAACGCCTGGCGCCGCGATGCAGTGGGAAACTGAGTTCCAGCGGATCGAAAGACTCGTTGACACCCTCAAACAACTGAGGTGCCAACGCGGTAAAGCGCGGCTTTTGCTCCAGCAAGGTGCGCGTCAATTCATAGATGGCGTTCTCACTGATGTCTTTCCTGGTTACCAGCAGCGTATCGGTACCAAACGTGGGGATGTCTATCTCATTGCCGGGAATATCGTAGGTGCTGGCAGGAATCGTCACCGAAAACATATGAGGTATCAGGTAGCTGATAAGTTCCGGGTTGCTTTCCTGGTGTTGCCCGGGCGCCCGTTGGAACGTGGTAAATCGATAGCCGGGCTGGTACCAGGGGGGTAAGCCCGCCACCACCGGGCCGAAATACAGCAGCAGGTCAGTCTCGCCCGGCACGAAGGTATCGACAATCCGGTAGTCGCTGTCGGTCAAATATCGCCGTCTAGCTGCCACCTGGAGCAAGGTGCGTCCGGTCTGGGAATTGTTGACGATGTATACCGTCTTTCCGCGCAGTGCGACGTCCACTTCCGCGCCCTCGAGATCTTCCCGCGCCAACAGATGCATCAGGCTTTTGTGCGCAGGTAACACCACCCTCACCCCGGGCACGAAGGCATTGCTGTTCTGCACGAACGCCAGGTCCACCTTGTCGGCCGCCAGCAGCTCCAGCGCCGGCCGCTCCCGGTTTACACCATCCGCAGGACGAATGCGCACCGAGGACTTCTGCTCAAAGATCCCCTGTATCGCGTCGGTGTCCAATCGCTGGTCACCGACAGGCAACAGATAAAGTTCACTGACATCAACCGCGCAGGCGGTGAGGCAGGTGACCAGGACCAGTTGAAGAATTCTTCGCATGGCCTGATGGTAACCGACCAGCGAACAGCCCTGAAGCGACCTCAAGGGCCGGTCACCGTGCACGAAACGCTGGTGTATTCAGGCGACCGGCTCCCCTGTGGCTATTGCCTCGGTCTTCCGCGGCTTATCGCCAGCATGAATCCCATGGAAGGTTGCGTAGAACGTCGGCACCATCACCATGGTCAGCACGGTACCGAAGGTCAGGCCCGCCATGATCGTGACCGCCATACCGATCCAGAATACGTCTTGCAGCAGGGGTATCACACCCAATACTGTCGTTGCCGCGGCCAGCACCACCGGGCGCAGGCGCGACACGCCAGCCTGCACCACCGCCTCATGCGGCTCGACACCGCTGTCGAGATTGAGGTTGATCTCGTCGAGCAAGACGATGGCGTTCTTGATCATCATGCCCGCCAGGCTCATGGCACCCAGCAGGGCAAGGAACCCGAAGGGCGTATTGAACGCCAGCAACCCGGCGGTTATGCCGATCAATGCGAACGGAATGGTGGCCAGGATCACCAACGGTGGCCGGAACGCGTTGAACAGCATAATGATGATGCTGAGGATAATGATGCCCGCCGGAATCAGCCCGGGAATCAGCCCGGCCTGGGCATCTACCGTGTCCTCATACTCGGCGCCCCACTCCAGTGAGAAACCCGGCGGCAGCTCGATCTTGTCAAAGGCTTCCACCACGCTGGCACGCAGCGTTGGCAGCGTCACGCCCGGAATGGGGTTGGCCTGAATGGTCACCGTGCGGCGCCGGTCACGACGCCAGATCAACGGATCTTCCCATTCCAGTGAGACCGCATTGACCACTGCCGCCATGGGCACGGGAGCGGTGGACATGGCCGCTCCAATCTGCAGGGTCTCCAATTTTGAAATCTGCTGGCGCTGGTCTTCCTGGTGGCGACCAATAATGGGGATCAGGTCGTCACCTTCGCGGTACAGACCAATGGTGCGACCGTCAAAAGCGCGCTGCGTAGCCGCGGCCAGGTCCGAGCGTGACACCGCGGCCCAGCGGGCGCGCTTCTGGTCATACTCGGGCACGACCTTCTGTACCTGCTGTCGCCAATCCGTGCGATAGGCACCCACTAGCGGTGCCTGGTCGAGTATCGCCATACCCTGTGAAGCCAGTTCCCGCAGCACCGCGGGGTCGGCTTCCAGAGGCCCACTGATACGGACCTCGAATTTCCAGGTGTTGCTGGGGCCTACGCCGTACTTGCGCATGGGCACCAGGGCATTGGGTAGATTGTCTTTAAACCAGGGCGTCAGCTCATTGATCAATCCGTTGATCTCTCGAAAATCGTTGACGTTGACGATGAGCTGCCCATAGGAAGCATAGGCGTACTCGGGATCCACCGGCAGGTAAAAACGCGGCGGCCCGGAGCCGATAAAGCTGGCCACGCTCTCAACCCTTTCGTCGGCCAGCAGGTGCTTCTCGGCAATCTTCATTTCCGCCGAGGCCTGCTGGATACGGGTCCCTTCCGGCGCCCAGTAGTCGACCATGAACTTGGTCATGGAGGAATCCGGGAAGAACATCTGCTTGACGTTGCCGAAGCCCACCACGGCAACCACCAGCAGCGCGACGGCACCACCGATGGTCAACCAGCGGGCCTTGATGGCCCCGGTCAGCAGCGCGCGGTAGCGGGTGTAGAAACCTGACTGGTAGGGATCCCCGCCATCTTCTCCACCGCTGCTCTTCAGCGTATCGACACATTGCACCGGGGTGATGGTCATGGAGACGAACCAGCTCACCAGCAGCGAAATCGCCACCACGGTGAAGAGGGTCCTGCAGTACTCGCCGGCATCCTGCACCGAGGCAAAAATGGGATAAAAGGCCATCACCGCGATAATGGTGGCCCCCAGCAGGGAGACAGCCGGCAGGCCCGCGGCTTCCGTCGCCGCCTTCTCTCGATCCATGCCCTGGCCCAATCGCACCATGTAGCCATCGGCGACGACAATGGCATTATCCACCATCATGCCCAGAGCGATGACCAACGCGCCCAGCGACATCCGCTGCAGGTCGATCCCGAAGATCGCCATGAGGATAAAGGAGCCCAGGATGGTGCCGATCAGGGCGGTGCCGATGATGATACTCATACGCCAGCCCATGCCCACGGTGATCACCGCCAGCACAATGGCCACCGCCTGACCGAAATTCACCAGGAAACCGCTGACCGAGGCATCCACCACATCAGACATCCAGTGCACCCGGTGTACTTCGATTCCCACCGGCAGTTCGGGCAGTATTTCCGCCAGTCGGCGGTCAATAGCGCGCCCGACGTGGACCACATTCACACCGGCGGAGTTGGTGATGGAAATACCAATGGAGGGCTCGCCGTTGAAACGCATGAGGGTCATGGGCGGCTCCAGGTAACCACGCCGCACGGTGGCCACATCGCCAATGCGGATCAATTCGCTGCTGCGCCGGGGCGATGCTCCTTCTCCAGTGGCCGAGCCCATCAGGTTGCCCAGCTCATCCGCGAGTGAGGGCCTGATCACCACATCGGCGATTTCGCCGGGCGAGCTGAATTCGCCGGTGGGCGCGATCCGGTAGCGTTTGCCCTGGGCGTCGAGGCTGCCCGCGTCCACCACCATGTTCTGCTGCTCCAGGGTGCGGAGGATGCTGGCATCGGTGAGGCCCAACTCGCTGAGCTGCTGCTGGGCGACATCCACGTAGATGACTTTCTGTTGCACACCCCACAGGTCCACCCGCGCAACACCTGTGACCAATCCGAGCTCCTTGCGCAGGCCCTTGGCATAGGTCTCCAGCTCGCCGTAGCTGAAGCCCTCGCCGGTGACAGCAAGCTGAAAGCCGAACACGTCCGCGAAATCATCAGATATCTCTGGACGTCCCACCCCGGGTGGCAGCGAGTGCTCGACATCGCGCACTTTACGGCGCAACTCGTCCCAGACCTGCGGCAGCCTGTCCGACCAGTACTCCGCCTTGATATTGACCTCGATGACCGACACTCCCGCCCTGGAGAACGACTTCAGGTAATCGATCTGCGGCAATTCCTGGATGGCAATCTCGATGCGATCGGTCACCTCGAGTTCCACCTGCTCCGGGCTGGCCCCCGGGTAGCGAGTCATCACCACGGCGGTTTTGACGGTGAACTGCGGATCCTCAAGTTGGCCGAGCTGGAAAAAGCTGGCGGTGCCGGCGACTGCCAGCAGGGCAGTGAAAAAGTAAGTGACCGCGCGGTTGCGCAGTGCCATGGCAGCTAGATTCATGGCTCAGGCCCCCTCGGACTCGAGAATCCGAATCTCCTGCCCTTCTCGCAGGTAGTTCACCCCCGCGATGGCAATCCACTCACCGATACTCAGGCCATCCATCACCTTGATACCGCCTTCTGACAGGGCTTCCACGGTGACTGCGCGGCGGCTCACGGTCATCGCATCCGGATCGATGACCCACACGAAGCTTCCCGTCGCCTCGTCCGGTGAGAACACCGCAGTCACCGGTACTTCGATAGTCTGCAACACATCGCCGCTCATGGACGGATCGTCACCCGTCGCGATGCCGGCCATGCCCGGCAGGATCTCCACTTCCTCCGGTTGATCCATGATCAGGGTGACGGGGTAGGTACGCGTCGCTTCCGTGGCCTCGTTACTGATTTCCTTGATATAGGCGGGGATCGCCACGTCACCGAAAGCGTCGAAAGTAACTCGAATATTCTGAACCGTCGGCGCCAGTGAGATGAACTGCTCGGGAATATTGATAACAAATTCGATCCGCGAGCTGTCCAGCAGTCGCGCCACCGGCTGCTTGGGTAATACCGACTGGAAGTTCTCCACATAGGTGTTGGCGATCACTCCCTCGAAGGGCGCCTTGATTTCGGTGTCCGCCAGCGCCTTCTGGGCGACCCGGAGCTGGGAATCGGAAATCTCGACCTTGGCTTCCAGCAGGTCATATTCCGCCTGGGAGACAAAGTCCTTTTCCAACAGCTCGGCGGCGCGCTTGAAGTTGGCCTGGTCTTTGACCAGCTGCGCCCTTGCGGCTTTGACCCGCGCCAGGAAGTCGCGCTGATCGACCTTCGCAATCAGCTGCCCCTGCTCGATGCGATCGCCGATGTTGATCGGGCG
>JASJBK010000151.1 GCA_030066555.1 Halieaceae bacterium | reverse complement strand
GCATCTCCTGGTCGTAGCCCGGGCGCGGTTCGGGTGCACCCATGCCACCGCCGCTGCCACCACCGCCGCCGGCCATGGGCGGAACCTGGAAGCCCGGCGTGCCGCCTTCGCTGCCACCATAGCCGCCGTAGCCACCGGCTTCGGCGGCCGCCTCTTCTGTGGTGTTGCCGCCCTTGGCGGTACGACGCAGGACTTCCCGCTCCTGCAGGATGATGTCGTCGAACTCGCCGGTGCCCTTGTTGAGCTGCTCGTCAAGGATCGCCACCTGTTCCGCCGGGGTCAGGACACCGGATCCGGAGCCATAGCTGCCGCCGGATTGCCCGCCACCGGTTTGGCCACTTCCTTGCTGACCATCTCCGGGCTGGCCGCCACCTTGTTGGCCACCGCCTGGTTGGCCACCGCCGGGTTGGCTGCCATCTTCCTGGCCATCACCTGATTGGCCATCGCCTGATTGGCCGTCGCCCGGTAAGCCAACACCAGGCAGGCCGACGCCTGGCAGGCCAACACCGGGAAGACCGGGAAGGTTGACGCCAGCTTGAACGCTACCCTGCGGGCCGCCGCCGGAGCTGCCGCTGCTACCGGTTCCTTGCTGGCCACCGCCCTGCTGGCCGCCGCCCTGTTCCGAACCCTGTTGGCCGGAAGAACCGCCGCCGGACTGTTCGCCCTGGGCTTCGGCAGCCGCGGTTTCCATGGCGTCTTCAAAGCCTTCCATAGCCTGTTCCAGCGCTTCTTCCTCGCTGAAGTCGGGGAGGGATTCACTGGCGCTGTCGCCGCCGCCCATACCTTCGCTTTCGCTGAACACCGGCTCGCCGCTGTCGCCGCTGTCACCACCCTGGCCGGCGGTGCCGTCCAGTACGCTGCTCTCACCGCCCGATTGCGTGCCACCCTGGCTGCTCTGTTCGCCGCCCTGGGAACCCGGGGGTTGCTGGGACTGGCCCTGGGAGCCGCTGCTGCCGGCGTCTGCGGTCTGTTGCTCACCCTGGTTCCCCTGGGGCCCCTGCGAGGGATCAGAGGGCTGCCCGGGTTGTCCAGGCTGTCCCTGGCTGGAGGACGGCTGGCCGGAGCTCTGCGAGGGCTGGCTGGGTGAAGACTGACCGCTGGACCCCGAAGAGGGTTGGCTCGGCGGCGCACTGCTGGGCGGGCTGGGAGTCGACGGCGTCTGCGGCTGTGTCTGGGTGGTGGAGCTGGGACAGCCGGCCAGTAAGGCGCAGGACAGCAGGATGCCGGTAACGAGCGCTGCCCGGGGGGCCGGTCGGCCTTGATGGCTGCGGTGATATTGGTGGCGAATTTCAGTAGGCATAGCGTTTCAATATATTGTCAGTCTGTACCGCATCCCCGGCTTCCAGCCTGGGGCGGTACAGCAGGCGCTTGAGGTCGCGCAGCAGCGCGATGCTCTTGCTGTCGTCTACCTCGGCGCCCTCGATAACGGGTTCATTAGACACGAGTTCCAGGTTCTTCACGCGGCCCCGGTGGGTCACACTGAATGAAACGGTCACATATCCCGTGACAACATCGGGCGGCGTAGGTTCACTGCTGGCACCCGGTAGGTCTGGCAGCAACCTGGGCGCGCCAAAGTACTGCTGCTGCAGGCGCTCACCATCTTCCAGCGTGCTCAGCTCGTTCCAGGCCTCGGTATAGGTCTGTTGGGCAGCCTCGCGTTTCTGGTGCCACAGGTGCCAGTCGCCCAGTTGCACCTGCGTTTCCGCCGGCAACGGACTGCTCTCTCCTTCATTATAGACGTATACCTCGCGCATTGCTGTCAGCACCGACTGTCCCTGTTTGTAGTTGGACACCCGGATCATGCTGAAGCGATTTTCCTCTGCAAAGTTGCCATCGGACGCACCGCCGGTCTGGAACCCGCCCTGGGCTTCAGGCGAGTAGGTAGAGATCAGGTACTGGGTCTGCAGCAGGCCTTCCAGGGGCTGCAGCAGGCCGGTGGACAAATTGCCTTCCTGGCGGGCGATGTTCCTGAGCGCACTGCTGTACAGCTCCCACATAGTGAGAAGTCGCATGAAGGCGGTATCGCCTAGCGACAGGTTATAGGCCTGGCGCTCCCACTCGGCGCGCTGCAGCATGGCCAGCGACATCTGCGGCGACTGCCGGCCGTATACTTCGGCCTGCACCCGGAACAGGTAGTACTGGCGTTCGTCTGCTGTCTCGTAGTCACCGACGGCGACCAGGCTCTGGATCATGCGCTGCAGCAGGGGTATCTGCGCCGGGCTGTAGAGCCCGTCATTGATGCGGGCAATGTGGACACCACGCTTGAATACGTTTGCCGCCTGCTGGTGCAGCCCCTGATTCTGGTAGGCCATGCCGAGGCCCAGCAGTTGCTCGGAGAGGCCCTGTGCATAGGGCCCCATGCGGCTCTCGAGGTCAGTGATATAGAACTGGTAGGCGGCAGCATCCGGCGACACCAGCACCGGTTCTTCCTCGTCCTGGAAGTCGAGCGACGGCCCGCCGAGATCGACGCCGGTTCCAATGTCCGGCTCAATCCCGGGTGTGACCGGCGCAGGCTCGGAAGCATCGGTCGCGAGTTGTGCGAACGCCCCGCTGACCATGCAGATCTGTGCGGCCATCAGGGCTGCGACTACTCTTCGCCAGCTCATTGTGCGTACACTTCTCCCTCGGACTGCGGTGCTGCTCGCTCGCGCTCTGTTTCTTGATAACACAGGCATGCGGACCTTTGACCACGAACCAACTTCGCAGTTTCTGCCCCTTTCTCCAGTATATCGGTTGTACGGGAGGCTGTGCTCTTCAGACCGATGCAATAGGCAAATCCTTGATACATGTACAGAATCTCAACCACCCAGGGCCCAATGCCGGCGCCTGGTGGATGCTGCGCCCGTGAGTGCGTTTGCCCAGGCTACCGCGGTAGAGCATATGTCGGGGCAGACCTGGCGCGGTGAAATCATACCCGGCTGGCGCATCGGCGCAGTCCCGAACGGCGGCTACGTGCTGGCCATTGCGGGGCGCGCGCTGTCACAGGCTTTGACGCACCCGGACCCGCTGTCGGTTCATATTCTCTACACCGCGCCCACTCAGCTCGGGCCGGTCGATTGCGAGGTGCAGCCACTGCGCGAGGGCGGTTCGACCAGCTACGCGGCCCTGTCCATGCGCCAGGACGGTGAACTCAAGGCCTATGTCACCGCCTGCTACAGTGACCTCGACCGGCTCAGTGGCGAGAGCTGGAGCAGCGTGGAACGCCCCGAGATTCCGCCGCCCGAGGCGGTGCCACCACTGGGCGTGCACGGCATCGAACTGCGCGAGAGCCTCAACCAGCACTATCTAAACGGTGAGAAGGTGTTCCTGAAGCGCGAGCCGGATGGCAGTGGTGTGTTCGAGGGCTGGGTCAGCTTCGCCGACGGCGAAGACGGCGGCCTGCTGTCCCTGCTGCTGTTTGCCGATGCCATGGCGCCGCCGGTGTTCACGGTCTACGGCCCCCTTCAGTGGGTGCCCACCCTCGAGCTGTCAGTGCAGCTGCGCACACGTCCCGCCCCGGGTCCCGTGCAGGTGCGCTTCCAGAGTCGCTACCTGAGCGACGGCGTGGTGGAAGAGGACGGCGAGCTCTGGGATTCAAAAGGGCGCCTGGTGGCCCTGTCACGACAGACCAGCAAGGTGCGGGTGCGGCCCCACCCGCGTCGCTAGACCGGCGTGGTGCGGCGCCTTGCCGGCGGCACGCCCGGTAGTGCCTCTGCAAGAATGTAAGCGCGACGGGTCTGGCTTTCCACCTCCGGGTAGGGCTCGCGCTGGTAGACCCGTTCCTCCCGGAAGCCGGCGTCCTGCAGGTGCATCACCATCTCCAGCACCGGGTAGAAATACACGTCCAGGTCCACATCCTGCTCCAGCCAGCGTTCGAGGTGCTGTTGTTCGCTGCCGACGTGAAAGGCAATCAGTAGTGCGCCTCCCGGCACGAGGATGCGGCGGATCTCCAGGAGAGCCTGAACCAGCTCTGCCGGCGGCAGGTGGATGAGGGAATAGAAGGCCACTGCGGCGGCGTAGTGGTAGTCCGGCGTCCTGAGATCGCGGAAGTCACCCTGCTGGAACTCGATGCCCGGGTTGAGGCGTCGCGCTTCCCTGAGCATGGCGCTGGAAAGGTCGATGCCGGTAACGTCGAGTCCGCGCTCTTGCAGGTAGCGGGTGACATGTCCCGGCCCACAGCCCAGGTCGACACAGCGGCCCTCCTCAGCCAGGGCGCCGGCAAACTGGTCCAGCAGCCGGCAGTCCGCCGGTTTGTGTTCGAGCTCGCCGGCAATCTGACGGGTGTAGGTTTCGGCCACCGTGTCGTAGCTTTTTTCCAGCGTTCCGCGCCGGGAGAACAAGGCCATCTCAGTAGCCCGCGACCCACCCGCCGGGCCGCCGCCCGTCTGTTGCCCCATACAGCAGGCCATCGTCGAGCATGATCGACTGGGTGCGCCCCAGGGTGCGCTTGGTGTCGATGACCTCGTGCCCCATGGCTTCCAGCAGGCGCCGGGTATCCGGTGAAATGCCGCGTTCGATGCGCAGCTGGTCCGGCATCCACTGATGGTGCACCCGGGGTGCCGCGGCGGCACTGGCAATGTTCATCTCGAATTCCATGGCGTTGATGATGGTTTGCAGCACAGCGGTGATGATGATGCTGCCACCGGGGCTGCCGGTGGCCAGCCAGGGCTTGCCGTCACGGAACACCATGGTGGGCGTCATCGACGACAGCGGGCGCTTGCCGCCCTCGATGCGGTTGGCCTCGCTCTCGATCAGCCGGAAGGCGTTGGGCACGCCGGGCTTGGCGGCAAAGTCGGCCATTTCGTTGTTCAACAGCATGCCGGTGCCCGGAACTGCGATATGCGAGCCAAAGCTGAAGTTGAGGGTATAGGTGTTGCTGACAACGTTGCCGTAGCGGTCAGCCACGGTGTAGTGGGTGGTGTCGCTGCTCTCATAGCCCAGCGCAATGCCCGGCTGGATGGCGGCGGAGGGCGTTGCCTGTTCCGGCTTGATGAATTCGCGCAGCCGCGCCGCGTAGGCCTTGTCGATCAGGGCATCGACCGGCACCTCGGTGTAGTCCGGGTCGCCCAGGTAGCGGCTGCGATCTGCATAGGCGAGCTTCATCGCTTCAGTCAGGTGGTGCAGGTAGGCGGCGCTGTTGTGGCCCCACTGCTGCGGGTCGAAGCCCTCGAGGATGTTGAGCATCTGGATGATATGGGTGCCACCGGAGGAGGGGGGTGGCGTGGCGACGATATCGTAGCCGCGGTAGCTGCCGCGCACCGGTTCGCGCTCCACCACCTGGTAACCGGCGAGGTCCTCGCGGCTGATCAGGCCGTCGTTGGCCTCCATGTTGGCGACGATGCGCTCGGCCACCTCGCCGCGGTAGAAGCCGTCGCGGCCGCGCTTGCGGATCTGCTTGAGGGTCCAGGCCAGTTCTGGCTGTCGGAACACCTCTCCCACCGGGTGGCGGCTGCCATCCTCGCGGAAGAAAATCCGCAGCGCTTCCGGGTCCTTGCGCAGCCGCGATTCCCTGGACGCGATCTCCGAGTCCAGCGCGAAAGTCACCGGGAAGCCCTTGTCCGCCAGCTCGATGGCCGGCTGGATTACCTTCTTCAGCGGCATGGTGCCGTAGGTTTCCAGGGCGTGGATCAGGCCCGCCACGGAGCCGGGCACGCCCGCCGACTGGTGGCTGAAGAACTCGCGACCGCGATCCACTTCCCCGTCCTCTTTGAGGAACAGGTCGCGGTGGGCGCTGGCCGGTGCGACCTCGCGGTAGTCCACCAGGGTCTGGCGGTTTTCTTCGGCCAGGTGGATCAGCATGAAGCCGCCGCCGCCGATGTTGCCGGCCCTGGGGTAGGTGACGGCCAGCGCGAAGCCGGTGGCCACTGCGGCGTCCACCGCATTGCCCCCCTGGCGCAGGATGTCTACCCCTATCTCAGCGGCCAGGCGCTCGGGTCCCGCCACCATGCCATGCCGTGCGACCTTTGGCAGGAAGCGGTTTTCGAAGTTGAGTATCGGTTCTTGACCCTGTGCCGGGACGGCCCCGACAATCAGGAACAGGAAAAGCGTGCGCAGCAGGCTCACGTGGAGGCCCCTTACTCAGAGAGTCCTGGATTCGAGCCCGGATTATGCCAAAAAACCACGAACGCGCGCTCCAAGAACTGCATAGTCGCTGGCAGAACATCTTCCAGCGCCTTGCAAACGGCAGCGAGGTACCCCCTGGATTGCGGCTGCGGGCTGAAGGATTCATGGAAGCCGTGGTTGCGCTGGAGCTGGCCACCGAGGAGTCGCTGCAGGTGGAGCTGGAGCAGCGCTACCTCGATGCCTTCGGTGAATCCCTGCCCGAGGACTGGCGCGAGCTGTTCCCGTTTCCCCAGGTCCCCGGGTTCGGCCGGCGCGCGCCGGTCTACCCATCTACCAGCGAGTAGCCAGTAGCTGTATATTCTGCACATGCCTCGCCCTCCATACTTTATCGTGGCAGCTCGCTGCCTTGTCTTGCTAGCCAGCATGTTGCTGGTGGCCTGCTCGACCATCGACGACATCATCTCGTCACGGGCTAAAGTCGACTTCAACAAGGAATACGACTTCGACACCATCCGGGTGATGAATGTGTCCTGCGGCCTGGCGCCTGAGGATGAGACGCTGACTCCCGCCCAGATCGAGCATATCAACCTTGCTATTGGCCGCGCCCTGGAACAGCAGGGGATGACGGTGGTCGGCGTTGGCGAGACTGCCGACGCCCATGTCAGCTGGCACGTGGTGGTCAAGGAGCAGAGCAACCTGCGGGAGTACAACGCCCAGAGTTACTATCATTGCTGGCGCTGTGGTCCCGCCATCTCCAGCACCAGCACCGTCACCTATACCGAGGGCACCTTCGTGGTGGATGTCATCGATCTGCA
>JASJBK010000150.1 GCA_030066555.1 Halieaceae bacterium | reverse complement strand
GACATCCAGCACCGCTGCGCGCACTGCCTCCAGGGATTCGCCCTGGACGATATAGGCGGTGCGAGAGGACTCGTCGCCCTGTCTGGCGACGTATTGCACGGAAAATAGCAGCAGGGCGCCAAATGCCGACACTGCCACCAGGTTGATCCAGAGCTTTAAGGTATTCATACCGCTACCTTGTTCGAGTCACGTAGACCGGGCTGTGTTCCCGGGTTGTTGTCGTGTTGTAGTGTCCGCGGCTCAGGCCGCGACTTGTACTGCTGCCAGCAGCAGGGCCCCAAAGGCCGCAATTGCCAACAGGTTCATCCAAATCTGCGTCGTTTTCATACTGGCTCACCTCGCTGGCCTGGTTATGTGAAACGGTTCCGCTTTTACCTGTCTGTAGAATTGCGATTACCGTGCCAAGTCAAAACTTTCCCTCTTTTCTTTAAGAAAAACATGGAGTTGAAAAAGTGAGGAAAATAATGACGAGCACAGTGTAAAAAAGGGCGCGCCGAAATTTTCGGTGTATTCAGCCGAAAAAATGGCGGATTTGCACCGGAAAATTGCTTTATGAGAGAGAGTTCTTTAAAACCGTTCTCGCCCGGGCGGAGTTCGCGGATTTTGTAACCGCACTGTCACATTTGACGGGCAAGAAACCCGGTTTGAGTGGAATGGGATCGAAAAAGTGTGAAGCGGTGGGCAGATTACCCGCCCACCGGCCGCCTGTCAGTTCAATGCGACCTGTTGCAGGTCGTTGGCGAGTGACTGCCGCACGGCGTCGTCCACGGTGATGCCGTCGATGGGCAGCCCAGGGTGGTCGATGCCGATGCTGATGGCGGCGCCGCTCCTGGCGGCGGTGACCATGCTGCTGTCGAGTTCGTAGCGCATGAAATGCACCGAGGAGGTCTTGTCTGCCGTGGAGCGGTCCAGGTCTTCGTCGGCGATCGGGTAGACTCGCTCACAACCTTCTACCTGCATCCACACTTTGTCTTCGATGCCGATCATCTCGGCCAGGCGCAGGGCGCGTTCCTGGGGATCGTCATACTCGAGCATGAAGGTCGCCTTCCAGTTGCTGCCGTCCGGGATCAGCGGGTTGTAGGCCTCGAGTTCCTCCATGATGCCCTCGGCTTCAAAAACCTTTTCAATCCGCAGCATCTCCTGGATCTGGTACTTGATGGTCAGCGCGTCCTCGAAATAGAGTCGCGCGTGCTCGCCCAGGGCCACCTGGCGAGTTTTCTTGTGTTCCAGCACCTTGGCGCGGAAGTTGGGTCGCTCGACTGCGTAGTCTTCCAGGGACCAGAGATCGTCGCGTGAGAGATGAACCATCCTCGTTTCCTCGTTATGTATCTTGCTGCTGAGCAGCTATGTCCGGTTGTTTATGTCCAGCTATTTATATCCAACTACAGGCCGTATGCCATGCGCAGCAGGGTCATGGGGTGAGTGGCCTCGTCGACCTTTTCCGACAGATTCGCAATATGGACAGCGGCCATCGGGCAGTCGCTGGCCAGGTATTTTGGCTCCAGCTGGTCGACCTTGCGCACGATGGGGCGGCCGATCTTGATCGACTTGGCGCGGGTTTCCTTCTTCACCGCGTAGGTGCCGTCGTGGCCGGAGCAGCGCTCCTGGGCATGTACCTCGGTATCCGGCACCAGGTTGAGTACGTCGCGGGTCTTCAGTCCGATGTTCTGTACCCGCAGGTGGCAGGAGACCTGCCAGGCGATATCGCCCAGGGCGTTAGGGAATTCGGTCTTGAGACCGCCCTCCTTGTGCCGCAGCCAAAGGTACTCAAAGGGATCGAAGAAGGCCGCTTTCACTTTCTGTACCTCCGGGTCATCCGGGTACAGCAGCGGCAGCTCCTGCTTGTACATCAGTACGCAGGAGGGGATCGGTGCGGTGAGGTCATAGCCCTCGTCGGCCAGTTTGGCCAGCACCGGGATATTCTGTTGCTTGAGTTTATCGACCGCGTCGAGATCGCCCAGGTCGAACTTGGGCATGCCACAGCAGGCTTCCTTCGGCACGATATCGATCATCACACCGTTGTGCTGGAAGACTTTCATGAAGTCTTCGCCAATGCTGGGCGTGTTGTAGTTGCCATAGCAGGTCGCGTACAACGCGAGCTTGCCGGTGGTGCCGTTCATGGGGACCGGCTCTATCGGCTGCACCATGCTGGCTGCGCGCTTGCGCAGGGTGTTGCGATGGTATTCCGGTACCGGTGCTTCCTTGTGCACGCCGAGGGTGCTCTCCAGCACCTTGCGGAAACCCGAGGACTTGTTGAGGGCGTTGACGGTGATGTCCACCAGCGGAATGGTCGCCAGCTTGCTGACAGCGTCGGTGTTGGTCAGCACTTTGTCGCGGAATGGTACACCCTCTTCCTTGAAGCGCTGGGCCTTGGCGCGCAGCATCAGGTGCGGGAAGTCCACGTTCCACTCGTGCGGTGGCACGTAGGGACACTTGGTCATGTAGCAGAGGTCGCACATGTAACACTGGTCGACCACCTTGATGTAGTCGGCCTTGTCGACACCATCGACTTCCATTGTGTCCGATTCGTCTACCAGGTCGAACAGGGTCGGGAAGGAATCGCACAGGCTGACACAGCGGCGGCAGCCGTGACAGATATCGTAGACCCGCTCGAGCTCCTGCTCGAGGTCCTGTTTGTCCCAGAACTTCTCACTCTTCCACTCGATGGGATGGCGAGTAGGGGCTTCTAGACTGCCTTCACGCACGGCCATGGTCGACTCCGGTAGGTGGCACCAGGCCTGTGCTCAGCGAGGCCCGAAGCGGAGAAAAGGGTGAGGCGGGGCGGCGAACGCCGTCCCGCCCTGGTGACGTCTGTCCCGAGGGATCAGTCGTCGAGGTTGTCCAGCGCCTTCTGGAAACGGTTGGCGTGGCTGCGCTCAGCCTTGGCCAGGGTTTCCATCCAGTCTGCGATCTCGTCGAAACCTTCGTCGCGCGCCGTCTTGGCCATACCCGGGTACATGTCGGTGTACTCGTGGGTTTCACCGGCAATGGCCGCCTTCAGGTTGTCGGACGTGCCGCCGATCGGCAGGCCGGTGGCGGGGTCGCCGACTTCTTCCAGGTACTCCAGGTGACCGTGAGCGTGACCGGTCTCGCCTTCCGCGGTGGAGCGGAATACTGCAGCGACGTCGTTGTAGCCTTCCACGTCAGCCTTGGCTGCGAAGTACAGGTAGCGACGGTTTGCCTGGGATTCGCCGGCAAAAGCGTCTTTGAGGTTCTGTTCGGTTTGGCTGCCTTTCAAGGACATAGTGGTCTCCTGTTATTACGTGACGTGTCTGTAGGGCTGGCGACCAGCCCCGCGTCGTGGATGCTGCAGCGTGCGCATTGTCTGCCGCCTCAGCATTTAGCTACGGGGCGAACATCACGCCGTATCACAGCGCTGGTAAATAAGCCTAGACGCAGTAGGGCTATTCGTATAATCCAAATTTTGCGAAAGCTTGATCGATATTATCGATAGCCTGATACTTCGCCTGAATCTCCAAAGTGAGCCTAGCACGTGACTCGACAACCGACCTTGAAGCAGCTCAAGTACTTGTGTGCCGTGGCCGAGCACGGTCATTTTGGCAACGCTGCCAAGGCCTGCCATGTCTCACAGTCGACCCTCAGCGCCGGCATCCTCGAGCTGGAGGAAGCGCTGGGTGCTTCACTGGTAGAGCGCAACAACCGGCAGGTGATCCTCACTGGCCTCGGCAGCGACGTGGTGCAGCGCGCCCAGTCGATACTGCTGGAAGTCGAGGACCTCATGGCGCTGTGCGACGCCTCCAGCGCGCCGTTCTCCGGCAAGATGCGCCTGGGCGTTATTCCCACCATCGCACCTTATATCCTGCCGGCGCTGTTGAAGCGCCTGCGCAAGGAGCACCCGGAGTTCCAGCTGTATATCCGTGAAGACCTCAGTGGCCACCTGGTGGACTCCCTGCAGCACGGCGAGCTGGATGTGCTGCTGCTGGCGCTGCCCTACCCGGCGGAAAAGGTGGAGACCATGCACCTGTTCGACGACGAATTCGTATTTGCCTGCCCTCGCAGCCACCAGTTGGCCAAGGAGGGTGCGCTCAGCACCGCTGACCTGCGCAGCCAGGAGTTGCTGCTACTGGAGGACGGCCACTGCCTGCGCGACCACGCCCTGGAAGCCTGCAAGCTCAAGGAAACGGAGATCGATATTCCCTACCAGGCCACCAGCCTCAACACCATTGTGCAGATGGTGGCCAACGGTATCGGCGTGACCCTGTTGCCACAAATGGCGCTGGATGCCCGCATCCTCACTGGCACCGAGGTGCACACTCGCAGCTTCAAGGAGCAGGATGTATCGCGCAGTATTGGCCTGATGTGGCGCAAGAAGACGCCGCGCCGCGCCGAATTCACCCTGCTGGGCAAATTCATTACCGACCAGTACAGCGCAGCCAAGGCCGCCTGATTCTCTGAGCACTGTTATGGCTCCCTGCGAGCCGTGGCTGCCGGTTTTTCCCCTCGCCCCTGCGCCAGACTTCTATACTGGTGCGTGGTCAATGCACACCCCAACTACAAAAACGGTAAGGAAGGCTATATGAACGTGCGCGCAGTCATGCTGTTACTGGCGGTAATTTTCGCGGCCCTTGCGAGCTCGGCTCACGCCGATGTGATGGTGATGAAAAACGGCTCCCGGATTGTCGGCACCCTGGTCAGCGGTGGCGATGGCAAAATCAAGTTCAAGACGCCCTGGGGCGGGACACTCGAGGTAAAGTCGGAGAACGTTGTCTCGGTAGAAACCGAAAGCATGAATACGGTGATGATGGCCGATGGTGAGATCTACCGGGACAAGAAACTGCTGGCCACCGAGCAGAATCTCACCATTCGTCGGGAGGGCGGCGAGGCACGCACCTATGCGATGAGGGATATCAAGCTCGTTAATCCAGACCCCTGGTTGCTGGGCGATGGCTATCTGTTTACCGGTCGCGTCAATGCAGGGCTGGAGGCCGAGCGGGGTAACTCCGATACTGATGAGATCGACCTGACCTACCGGCTTATCTGGCGCAGCCTCGAGGATCGCTACTCTTTCCGCGGTATCGCCGAATTCGATGAAGCGAATGGCAACAAGGTCACCGAGAACTGGGAGCTACGCAATAAGTACGATCGCTTCATGGGAGACGATCCGGACAACTACTGGGGTGGCAAGCTGCGCCTCGAGTACGACAAGTTCGCAGATCTTGATCTGCGTACCCTGGTCGGCCCCCACATTGGTCGAGAGCTTTTCGATACCCCGCTTCTGGAACTGCGTGGCGAGGTTGGCATCGTCTACGTCGATGAGCAGTTTGATGTCGCCGAAGATAACGACTACTACGGCAGCCTTATAGAGTTCGAGGGTGAAAGTGAAATCCTGGGTTACGGCACCACGATTTACTTTTTCCACGACACGACACTGAATTTCGATGAGTTCGATGAGCCGCTGTCCAATACCACGGTAGGTTTGCGCCTGCCGCTGATTCTCGGTTTTGAGACTGCTTTCGAGGCGCGCTGGGAGTACAACGGCGGTGCGCCTGACGACGTGGACACTACCGACGAGACCTACACGCTGTCGATTGGCTACGCCTGGTAGTTCTGCTTTCTATAAAACCGCCAGGGTTCTGCGCCTCTGGCGGTATCGAGGCGCTAGCCCGGCTCTGTTCTACTACCGCCTGGGATATGCGCCTCAGTCGCTCCCGAGGCGCTACGTGACCGTCGGGGTGTTAAATGGCACGTACTTGCTAGCGAAATGGAGATGGGTAGCTAACTCGCTCGTGTTGAACGAATCGTAGAGGCGAGGCGTTCGAGGAGGGGGAGGGTGTCGTCGAGGGCCAGGCAGGCATCGGTGATGCTCTGGCCGTAGACCGGCGCCTCGCCGTCCACCACTGCCTGGTTGCCGGCGACCAGGTGCGATTCCATCATCACCCCGCGAATGGCGTGCTCGCCGGCGGCGATCTGCTCGGACAGCGATGCCATCACCTCGGCCTGGCGTGCCGGGTCTTTGCGGCTGTTGCCGTGGCTGCAGTCGACAATCAATGAGGCGGGCAGGCCCTCGGCCTGCAGGGCTGCGCGAGCTTCGGCAATAAACTCCGGACCGTAGTTGGGTCCGGTATCCGAGCCGCCGCGCAGGATCAGGTAGCTGTGCGGGTTGCCGGTAGACTGCAGGATGGCGGCCATGCCTTCCTTGGTCAGCGACGGGAACCAGTGCGGGTGTCCCGCCGAGCGGATGGCATCGATGGCCACCTTGATCGCACCGGACGTCGCGTTCTTGAAACCCACCGGCATCGACAGGCCCGAGGCCAGTTCCCGGTGCACCTGGCTCTCCACCGTGCGCGCGCCGATCGCGCCGAAGCTCACCAACTCCGCGTAGTACTGCCCCAGGGTGGTATCCAGGAATTCCGTGGCTGCCGGCAGGCCCAGTTCGGCCACGTCCAGCAACACCTGGCGTGCCAGGTGCAGGCCCTTGTTGATATGGAAGCTGCCATCCAGGTCCGGGTCGTTGATCAGGCCTTTCCAGCCGACAATGGTGCGAGGCTTTTCGAAGTAGACGCGCAGCACCGGGTAGATGGCGTCGGTCAGCGAGTCCGTACCTGACTTGAGGCGGGTGGCGAAGTCCATCAGCGCCGACGGGTCATGCACGGAGCAGGGCCCGACGATGACCAGTACCCGCGGATCTTCGCCGGCAAGTATGCGCTCGATAGTCTGCCTGGCCTGCTGCACGAACTGGGCCGAGCCCTCGGGCAGCGGCAATTCGTCCGCCAGTACAGCGGGGCTGATGAGCGGCTGCGATTTTCCAATACGCAGGTCGTCGGTACGCGGTTCCATGGTCACTCCGGAAGCAGGGGCAGGCATTCTGTCCCAGCGCCAGTAGGTCTGCAAGCCGGCG
>JASJBK010000149.1 GCA_030066555.1 Halieaceae bacterium | reverse complement strand
CTGTCGCTGGAAAACGGCGTGGCCACGGTCACCAGTCCGCGCTCCGCGGAGATGGGGCCCATGCACTTCCTGCGGGCCCAGGACGAGTCGCTGAATGACAAAGACGTACTGCATCCAGACATGATGGCGGCCCAGCAGCGCCTCGCGGAAATCCAGGTCAAGGCCCAGGAACTGGTGCTGGCAGAATCGGAAGTGAAGCGGGTGCGCTGGCAGCTGGACAAACGCTGGTACCAGGAGCGCGGTATCTACGTGCCGGAGTAAGGCCGGCCGGTACCGGCATGGCATACTACGCCGGCGCGTCAACGTAGAAGGACAAGAAATGACGACAGAACGGCTGGCCCTGATTGGCGGCACCGCCTCACCCTATACCCGCAAAATGCTGGCGCTCATGCGCTACCGCCACATTCCCTACCAGATCACCTGGGGCCAACCCCAGGAGGTTCTGGCGGAACGCGGTATCGATCCGCCTCGCCCGGTACTGCTGCCCACCTACCTTTTTGAAGAAGACGGCGCCGTGGTCGCGCGCTGCGATTCCACGCCGATCATTCGTCGCCTGGAACAGGAGTATTCCGGGCGATCGGTTCTCCCCGAAGATCCCGCGCTGGCGTTTATTGACTACCTGCTGGAAGACTTCGGTGACGAGTGGTGCACCAAGTACATGTTCCACTACCGCTGGTATCCCCAGGCCGATGCCGACAACGCCGGCACCCTGTTGCCATTTACCATTAACGCGACGTTACCGCCGGATGTGCACGCGGTAGCGGCAAAGGCGTTTGCAGAACGGCAGATTGGCAGGCTCTACGTGGTGGGCTCCAACGACACCACCGCGCCGGTCATCGACGCCAGTTACCGCCGCTTCCTGAAGGCGATGCAGGATCTGCTCTGTGAGCAGGCTTTCCTGCTGGGTGATCGACCAGGCGCCGGCGACTTTGCGGTGTACGGACAGCTCACCCAGCTGGTGGGCTTTGACCCCACGCCCCGCGCCATTGCCCACGAATTGTCGCCCCGCACCGTGGCCTGGGTGGACCGTATGGAAGACCTCAGCGGCCTGGACCCGCAAGCCGATGGCTGGCGCATGAATGACAGTCTGCGGGCGCTGTTGTGCGAGATCGGCCGAGTCTATGTGCCGGCACTGTTCGCCAATGCCCGGGCCCTGACGGCAGGTGAGAAGACCTGGCAGACCGAGATCGACGACGCACCCTGGGAACAACAGACCTTTCCCTACCAGGGTAAGTGCCTGAACTGGATTCGCGAGCAGTACCAGGCACTGGGCGATAGTGATCGCCAGCGGGTCGACGGCTGGCTCGCAGGTACCGGCTGCGAGCCACTGCTGTCAGTGGAGGGTGCAAGCCAATGACCGCGCCTATTGCCCTCCACGGGTCGAACATTTCCTACTTCACCGGCAAGCTCGAAAACTACTTCCGTGTGAAAGGGCTCGACTACACCCTGCACGCCATGAAGTTTCCGGGCGATGGCAAGCGCATAGAGCGCGAGCTGGGCGTATACCAGATGCCGGTGCTGCAGCTAGCGGACGGGCGCTGGATGACCGACAGCACCAAGATCATCCAGTGGTTCGAAACCGAACAGCCTACGCCGGCACTGATTCCCGCGAATCCGGCGGTAGCATTTATCTGCTATTTGCTCGAGGACTATGCCGACGAGTGGCTGTGGCGACCTGCCATGCACTACCGCTGGTACTACGATGAAGGCGCTCACTTTGCCGGTCGCCACCTGGCGGACGAACACCTCGGCTCGTTACCGGTTCCCGGCGCGCTGAAGCGCGCCTTTATGCGCCACCGCCAGCGCAGCGGCTATACCCGTGGCGATGGGATAACTGCGGATGCGGTGGCCGGGGTAGAGGCAATATTCCTGCGGCTGCTGGAACAGCTGGAAACCATATTCCGGAGCCGACCTTTCCTGCTCGGAGAACGGCCCACGCTCGCGGACATCGGTTTCTCGGGGCCGTTCTTCCGCCACTTCGCGTTGGACCCGGTACCCCTGGAGGTTATTCGCCAGCGAGCGCCGGCGGTGCTGGAGTGGGTGGCGCGACTGTGGAACACTCGCGCCAGCGACTGTACCGGCAGCGAACCCGACTCGGTCCCCACCGACCTCGGCCCTCTGCTGGAGGCGATTGGCAATGAGTACCTGCCTTATCTCAATGCCAACGTGGCCGCCGTGGCCGCCGGGAAGAAACGCTTCGATGCCGATATTGGCGGGGTGGGCTACCGCGGCGCCCGCTACTCGCGCTACCGCGTGTGGTGCCTGGCGGAACTGCGCAGGCAGTTTGAGGTGTTGCCGGAAGCAGCGCGCGCCGACGTGCAGGCGCTGTTGCAGCAGCACGGTTGCTGGGAGCCGCTATGGCAGGAGAAATTGCTGCCGCTGTTGCCGGGCCAGGACGAGGGGCTGCCGTTCCGGGCCAGCACCAAGATGGTGGGTGCCAACGAGACGGTGTAAATGGATCAGCCACCATCCTTTCTTCAAGCTGAAGACGGGGCCCGGCTTGCCTACCGGCATACGCCGGGTGATGACCCCGGCATCCTCTTCTGTCCGGGCTTTCACTCGGATATGCAGGGCGACAAGGCGCTTGCCCTGGAAGCCTGGTGCCGGGAGGGCGGTCGGCAGTTCACGCGGTTCGATTATTTCGGGCACGGTGAATCCGATGGCGCTGCCGAAAAGGGGCGCATCGGGCGCTGGGCCGCTGACACGGTCCATGTGCTCGACGAGGTCACGCGAGGCAAGCAGGTCATCGTCGGCTCCTCGATGGGCGGCTGGTTGATGCTGCTCGCCACACTGGCCCGGCCGGAGCGGGTCTGCGGACTTGTCGGCATCGCCAGCGCACCTGATTTTTCAAGATCCATGACCGCCATGCTGCGGCAAGCCGGGCATTGGGAGGCGCTGCAGCGGCAGGGCTATTGCGACATGCCCAGTCACTACCCCGGCGAGTCCACCTACCGTATCGAGAGTGCGTTTCTCGAAGAGGCCGGGCAACACTGCCTGCTGGATGGGCCGGTGCCCATAGATATCCCGGTGCGCCTGCTGCACGGGCAGGCCGACAGTGACGTGCCCTGGCAGCGCTCGATAGAACTTGCCGAACAGTTGGTGAGTGACGATGTGGAGGTACTGCTGGTCAAGGATGGCGATCACCGACTCTCGCGCCCCGACGATTTGTGTCGACTACTGCGAACGGTGGACAAGTTGCTGGCCGATATAGATGGGCAGGAATCCTTGCTGGTGCCTCCCGGAGATTGACTGGCAGCGTCCGGGTCTCCGCTCGCTGAGATTTCCCAAATCTGCATGCAAGCTTTTCGGCACCAGTGGTGAACGTGCCCTATACTCATCTGTCGGAAGCCGTATTGAAAGAGGCCACATCATGCGTTTCTTGCATACACTGTCTTTGCTTATCCTGGCGTTAGTGCTTACCGGCTGCAATATTAAGGTCGTTGTCTCCGAGGGTGGCGTGGTGAGCACGCTCTCCGGCAACTACAGCTGTGGATCGGGACAGACCTGTGATGTTTTCGTAACCGACACCAACTTCGACGAGACCTTTGTCGCCGAACCAAATCCAGGCTTCATTTTTGTCGGCTGGAAAAAGCGCCCCGCGGGATTCTGTGGCGGCACCAGCGGTGATTGCCGACTATTTACGACTCTTTTCGCCGGCAACGCGGTGTTCGAAGCACTGCTCGATGGCACCACCGTGTATTACATGGAAGCGGAGTTCGCTGAGCCAGTCGACGATGATGGCCCCATTGTCGGTGGAAGTGCTACGGCTTGCTTCAACGAAGCGCTGTTGCAACCCGGGAGCCGTTTCGAGGCGATTTACGATCAAGAACTACTCAGGCAGACCGCGGAAGACTTTTTTGTGGACGGAGCAGCAGTATTCGAAGGTATGGATGTCCTGCAGTCGACGCGGGAAGTCGAAAGTCTTGCCCCGGGTTTTTCATCCACGTCGGTGACGAGACAGTTTTACACTGTGGATACATCGGGTCCGGTCGTGACTACTGTTGGCGGCGAAGTTGAAACCTTCACAGGTAGCTCCACCATCATCAGTCGGACCGTGTACGAACCTGGACTGCAATCCCGCTTTGACCTGCAGCCTGGCGAACCCTTTAGCCAGACTGTGGTAGCTACGACCACCCAGAGTCTGGGTGGCCAGGAAACCTCCGTGAGTGCGGAGCTGGAAATCACGGGTACATATGTAGGCAGACAGGTAATTACCGTGCCCGCTGGCACGTTCGAAGCCTGCCGCTACGAGTCTGTTACTATCTCCCGTGTGGAGGGGCAGCCCGAGTTTGTGAGCGAGAATACCCAATGGCTTGCAGTGGGCTCCGGCGTTACCCTCCGCGTCAGGGCGGAAGGCCTCGACTTTCAGGTGCTGGTAGAGGGCACGCTAAACGGGGTCTCGCTGTGAGGCTCGAGCGTTTCGGGGTCTTTTAGGGACACCGTCGATCAGACGGACGATATTGAGGGCGATTTTCTCCAGCAGGCGTGCGCCCTGGAAAGAATGCAAGAAACAGGGCGTTTGGAAGCACTCAGCAGTACAACGGAAAGCAACCGGGACCTGGTGGTCTCAAGACCAAGCGAACCCGATGCGGCATTGCGGGCGCGCTTCGCTGAGTACGGTTACCTCTATTTCCCGGCCCTGGTTGACGCCGCCGCCTGCCAGGCCTTGCTGGAAGACATCGTCGCCGAGGCCAGCCCGCATGTAACACTCGACACCGGTGCACCACAGCTGGTCGGTGAGCCGTTTTTTGAAACCGACCCGGCCTGGGATGCGATCTACCCGGGCATCCAGTCACTGGAGAGCTTTCACGGCTTCTTCCACACCCTGGCCATGCGCGAGTTGCAGGCGCGGTTGCTGGACGCTGAGCCCTTTGTCTACCCGATGAAGATGGCGCGCATCTCTACGCCGCGCAAGATCGGCTATGAGACACCACCGCACCAGGACGCTCACTCGCACCAGGCCGGGCCGACCATGGCGGGGTTGTGGGTGGCGTTGCACGATGTGCCTGCTGAACTGGGCCGACTGAAACTGCTGGCGCGTTCCCACACCCGCGGTGTGCGCCCGGTGTTCCAGGCCGAGGGCGTGGGTGGCATCCAGTGCGAGATCTACCCGGATGAAACCGAGTGGCATGTCTCAGACTACGGCCGCGGCGACGTGGTGATTTTCCACTCCTGTACGGTGCACAAGGCGGAGCCCAACCTCACGGACAACAGCGTGCGGGTATCGGTCGATACCCGTTACTGTGACTTTGGTGCTCCAGTGTTTCGCACCAATATCGAGCCGCACCACGGCTGGCGCATTCCCGGGCTCGACTGGGAGGCGATCTACCGCGGCTGGCAGGGCGACGCCCTCAAGTACTACTGGCAGGACTACCCGGCCATCACTTGAGCGGCGGACTGCCGTTAGTTGCCGAACCAGGCGTCCAGCTGCCGCAGGGTTTCCTCGAGAATCTCACCCTCCAGGCTTTCATTGGCGCTGGTGTACACCTCAGCCTCGGTGAGTACCGTGGTGTCGGTCTCGATGCGCGGGCTGTTGTCGGCAAAGTTCACGTCCAGCGACACCGCCTTGACGGCATCCACCACGTTAATCCAGGGCTCCCAAACGGGCAGGCTGTTGCCGTTCGGATCGCTGGCCCAGGCGAAGCGTGACCAGTAGCTCACCATGATGTCAGCCATGGTGGCGCGACTCTCGGCGTTGCTCTCGCCGAAGAAGATCGGCGTGAACGCATCAAAGATAAAAATGTCTTCGTTGCCCATCATGAAGGGGATTTCCGAGCTGTGGAACGCGCCGCCGGTGTCGCCAAAGTTGCCGGGCCAGGGACTGTTGCCGTCTTCGTCGCTGGAGCCCCAGTTGTAGCGATAGACGTAGAGGTCCGGCATGTCGTCGTTATTGCGCAGCCGAGTGGCCAGGTCGTCAGCGCCGGTGACGCGCCAGGCCAGGCTCAGGTAGGTGCCCACCGCTTCACGCAGTTCCTCCGGTCCGTCCGGGTACTGGTTGAAGCCCAGGGGATTGGTGTAGAGCTTGTACTCGTCCTTGTTGGTGCCAAACAGCAGGGGCACCTTGCCGGGGAAATTGCCGGTGTCGATCACGCCGTAGCCGGCCGTGGGAATCACGGAACCGTCGCCGATGATCTCCGGGGTGTTCGCCAGCGAGAGAATGGTCTCGGCATCGAAGCTGCGCATGAACTCCGCGGTTTCCTCGTCGGTCATGCCGATGTCCGGTATCCCGGCCTCGGCGTACAGATCGTCCAGCAGCGCGTTGGACGCCGCCAGCGCATCCTCCACCGAGTTCACGCTGCCACCCAGGCTCTGGATGATGCCCTTGTGATAGAGACCGGTCGCCTCGTTGCTGATCACCAGCGTCAGCACGTTGGCGCCGCCGGCCGACTCGCCGGCGATGGTGACGTTGTCGGTATCACCACCGAAGGCCTCGCCATTGGCCTGGATCCACTCCAGTGCGCGCACCAGGTCGAGGGTGCCGTAATTGCCGGAAGCGTCCTGTACGCTGTCGCCGGCGAGTGACGGATGGTAGAGCCAGCCCAACGCTCCCAGCCGATACTGCACGGTCACCACCACCATGTTGCCGCGTTCCGCCAGTCGCGCGCCGTCATAGGCCGGGAATTCCTGCCCGGTGTCGCCGTTGTTATTGCCGCCGCCGTGAATCCAGACGAACACCGGCAGCTCGCGCTCCTGGCTCTGTGGTCGGAACACATTGAGGTAGAGACAGTCTTCATCGCCCGCAAAGTCATTGCTGAAGTACAGGAACTGCGGGCGATGAAGACTGTCTCTACCTCAATGTGTTCCGACCACAGAGCCAGGAGCGCGAGCTGCCGGTGTTCGTCTGGATTCACGGCGGCGGCAATAACAACGGCGACACCGGGCA
>JASJBK010000148.1 GCA_030066555.1 Halieaceae bacterium | reverse complement strand
CATGATCGAAAGGGGTCTGGTCCAGGGCAGCATCAGCACCCTCGACCCGCACGCCGAGACGCAGCCCCGCCGGGATGAGTCCGCCGAGGCCGGCGAAGCCGGTAACGATTCTGTGCACCATCGGATACGGGAACTGGAGCGGATTGCCGAAGAAAAGGCCCAGCAGCTGGATCACTACTTCGCCTACGACTCGCTGACCAATCTGCCCATGCGGCAGCTGTTCGCCGATAGGGTGGACCAGGCGCTGTTGACGGCGGAGCGCCGCGACAGCGTGGTGGCCGTGCTGTCGCTGGGGATTGAGGACCTGGCTCGCATTAACGCCACACTGGGGCACGAATACGTCGAGGAAATGTTGCGCGAAACTGCCCGGCGTCTGTCCGGTGCGCTGCGCACGACCGATAGTGTGTCGCTGTTTTCCGAGGACGATGAGGGCGCGCACCTTTCCAGGTTGAACGATGGCGAGTTCGGAGTGCTGCTGGGGGGTATCCGCGACCGCGAATCCATCACCTGGATTGTGAAGCGTATGTTCGATGCGTTGCAGGAACCGTTTTTCGTCAACCAGCACTCGCTGAACATCTCCAGCAGTGTTGGTATCGCCGTGTACCCCAACGATGGCAATGATGCCGCCACCCTGATGCGCAAGGCCAGTGTCAGCCTCTACTATGCCGACCAGCAGCCGGGTCACAACGTGGTGGAGTACTACTCGGACGACATGAATCGCATGTCACGGGAGCAGCTTCATATCGAGTCTGAACTGCTGGAAGCCATTGATAACGAGGATTTCCTGGTCTATTTCCAGCCGCAGATCGACCTGGCGACGAAGGCGGTGAGCGGATTTGAAGCGCTGGTCAGGTGGAATCACCCGACCCGTGGCGTACTGCCGCCTATCGAATTCATCGACATCGCCGAGCAGTCGCGGCTGATCAATGCGATTGGAGAGTTGGTGTTGCGGGAGTCCTGTACTCGACTGCGCGAGTTCGACCAGCACAGCTCACAGCGGCTAACCATTGCGGTTAACGTTTCGCCGGTGCAGCTCTCCCAGCCCAACCTGGTGGAGCGCACCCTCAAGATTCTCGAGGAAACCGGCGTGGAGCCGGACCGCCTGGAGCTGGAACTCACAGAGACCTGTCTGATGGAGAATCTCGATACGGCGCTGGATTCGCTGTCGCAGTTGCATGACGCAGGCATTCGCATTTCCATCGATGACTTCGGCACCGGGTATTCCGCACTCAGCTACCTGCGCACCCTGCCCGTGGACACCCTCAAAGTCGACCGCGCCTTCGTGGCAGACATAGACACCAGCAGCGACGACCATGCCATCATTTCCGCTATTGTCAGCATGGCGAGTGCGCTGGGGCTCGACGTGGTGGCAGAGGGCGTAGAGACCCAGGAGCAGCTCAAGGCGCTGGTATCCATGGACTGCGGTCTGGCCCAGGGCTACTACTTCAGTCGACCGGTGCCCGCCGAGGAGGCCGTCGCCTACTTGCAGGAAAACGCGGAACCGGAGCAGCCGACCACCATGCAGCTGGCCTCGTGGAAGTAGATGGCTTGTGGCTAGAGGGCGGCGAATGCCTCCGCCGAAGCATATGAGGTCTGGGTACCCTTGCCGGTAACGCTATGTGAGGCATAGCGAATCGCCTGCTCGATGGCGCGCTGAATATCACCGTCCTGCGACAGGCTGTGGGCGAAGCAGCCGATGAAGGCATCACCGGCGCCGGTAGTGTCCACGGCGTCTACGCTGGGCGCTGAAAAGTGACCGGTCTCCTCGCCGTGCATCCACAGCGCGCCTTTCTCGCCCATGGTCACCACCAGGTTCTTGAGCCCCTTGTTTAGCAGGATGTCCGCCGCAGCGTGAATCTGCTCCTCGGTTTCCACCGGCATGCCGGTGAGAATCTCTAGCTCCGTCTCGTTGGGCACGAAGAAATCGCACTTGCAGGCGTAGTCCAGGTCCAGGGCCGTGGTGGCCGGTGCCGGATTGAGGATCACGGGTATCCCATTGGTGTTGCCGAAGTCGATGGCGTGATACACCGTCTCCAGCGGAATCTCGAGTTGGAGGATGATCATGCTGGCCTTGCCGAGGCGATCGGCGGCGGCATCGATGTCGGCCGGCAGCAGGTGCTTGTTGGCGCCGGGGATGATGAGGATGCGATTCTGGGAGTCCTTGTCGACCCAGATCGGCGCCACGCCGCTGGACACACCGCTGACTTTCTCGACGTGGTCGGTGTTCACTCCGAAAGACTGGAAGTTGGCGATGGTATTGTCGGCGAAGGCATCGTCGCCCACCCGCGCCATCATCATCACCTCAGAGCCCAGCAGTGCCGCGGCCACTGCCTGGTTGGCGCCCTTGCCGCCGCAGCCCATCTGGAACTCCTTGGCTTCCAGGGTTTCCCCCGCCTTGGGAACCTCGTCGGTGTAGGCGATAAGGTCCACCATGCTCGATCCGATAACGGCGATTTCCATAGTCTCTGTCCTGTCTAGTAGGTTTCGGCCGGTGCGGCTTCGCTGCCCGGCGTCATGTCCCGGTACTTGTCCCAGTTGGCCAGCAGTTCATCGACAATCACGCTGCCGACGATGTAGGCGTTCTCCAGCGCGGCATCGAGGCCTGCGTAGCTGTCATGTTGCTCCTCGCGCAGGTAGTCCGCCGCGCTCTTGCCGGGCGGCGGCATGGTGTAGTTGCTGGCTGTGCGCAGCACCAGCAGGCGGTCCTTGTTGACCTTGCCGGCGCGGTCCAGGTAGTCCAGCGACTGGTAGGTGCCGGTGTCTTCCATGGCGGAGCTGACGAATTCGCCGGTGCCGTTGGTCCAGTAGTCGACCCAGTCGTTGGCCCAGTCGTTCATCATGCTGCCGTGCCAGAAGGTCATGGCAGCGAGCTGGTCACCGCGCAGCACGAAGGGAGTGCGCTGGGCTACCTTGTGTTCCACGTACAGGTCGCGGGTGGCGGCCAGGGTGGGGTGGTCGGGCAGTTCCATGTCTTTGGTCAGGTCGAAGGCCCAGTCCACCAGCGCCGGGTTGAGCTGGAACATCTCGCCGAGGCTGTAATCCTTGCGGTTCTTGTCGTCCATGCCCTGGCTGAACAGCGGGAAGTAGCCGTGATCCCAGTCCGCGGGGATTTCCCGGGCATCGATATGGTGGGCGAGGTCGCCGTCGACCAGGTAGTCCGCCCAGGCCACCGAGCCCAGCGAGGCGTCCTCCGGGTCAAAGCCGGAGATGCCGGCCACCAGCCAGTAGGCGTCGGTGAGGTCGAACCTGGGGTCCAGGCCCAGGGCCATGATGCTGGAGGCCGAGTGGGCGGTGCCCATGCCGGTAACGATGCCCATCACGCCGGTGTCGAGGTTAACGCGGATATCGTGGTGCATGTGCGGCGCCGGGAACACGGTGTCGAGCTGGCGGCGTTCGTTCCAGCGCTGGAACTCGCCGGCGTCATCGCCGCTGTCCTCGCCGGTCTCGAACATGGTCACCACCACGACCTTGATGGGGATGGGAGCATCTGCAGATGTCGGGTTCGAGCCCTGCTGTTTGGTATCGCAGCCGGCCAGCAGGCCGAGGGAGAAGAGGAAAATGGCAATTACGCGAAACATGGCTTACCTCAGCGCGAGTAAATGATCAGGCCCAGGCCCACAAAGAACAGCACGAACATGGCGGTGATCAGGGTGTTGGTGCCCTCCGGTGCGTCCTTGAATTCCTTCCAGATAAATACGCCCCACATGGCGGCCACCATAGTGGCTCCCTGGCCGAGCCCGTAGGAAATGGCGTAGCCGGCAGAGCCGGCGGCAATGATATTGAAGCTGAAACCCACCGCCCAGATCGCACCGCCGAGTATCCCCACCAGGTGCAGCCGCGGTGTGCCCTTGCTGAAATACTCGCCCATCGGGGCGACCTCGCCGGATACCGGCTTGTACATCAGCGGTACCAGGAACACCACGTTGGACACCAACAGGCCGATGGCGAACACCACGCCGGCGGAGTAGGGGGTCATGAGGCCCGCTTCCGGGTTGACGAAGTCGAAGGACATGGAGGCTGCAACGAAGCGGTAGAAAAAGCCCATGGCGATACCGCAGACGATGGAAATTGCCAGCCCCTTGCCCATGGCCTTGTTGCCGTCGTCGGGCAGGCGCTTGTAGATCAGCGCATCCAGCACGATGGCCAGGGTGACCAGGCCGACGCCGGTAAACAGCAGGGTGGCGTCGCCCACCGGGGTGGCGACGTAGTTGGCAATCACGCCGATCACCAGGGCCAGGCCGATCGCCACCGGGAAGGCCACCGCCATGCCGGCGATATCGATGGCCACCACCAGCAGGATATTGGCGAAATTGAACAGGGCGCCGCCAATCAACGCCGAGGTGATGGCCTCATTGCTGGCCTGGCCGATGTCGACACCGAACGCGCGGCCGGCCTCGCCGACGCTGCCGATGGTAAAGGCGAATACCAGCGTCAGCAGCAGCACCCCGAGGCTGTAGTCCCAATAGAACAGCTGGAACTGCCACTCGGAACTGGCCAGCTTCTGGGTGTTGGCCCAGGAACCCCAGCACAGCATGGTGATGACGCACATCGCGACCGCGATGGGATAGGATTCAACGATTAACATTTCTGGTCCTCTTTTATTTGTTTTAGTTGGCTAGAGGGCACTCACAGCTCGTGTCAGCTACGTGAGTGCTAGCGCCCGCGGCCCAAGCGAGCCAGAGCGAGCGCATATGAAAAGTGCGCCTGCGGCCCAAGCGAGCTAGAGCGAGCGCTGGTAAAAAGTGCGCCTGCGGCCCAAGCGAGCTATGCGAGCGTTCATAAAAAACCCCGGCACAAGGCCGGGGCTCCTTGCAGTGCCGTAAGAATATCCCGGCACCGATTCTGGATAAAGCTACGCGCTGATCAGAAGCTGACCTGCACGCTGCCGCCACAGACACGAGGCTCGTTGTCGAAGGCGGTATTGTTGTTGAAGTCCACACCACCCTGGATGTTCTCCTCATCGGTGATGTTGCGGCAGAAGCCCGCTACTTCCCAGTCGTAGTTGCCAGAGGTCTGGCGGTAACCTGCGCGCAGGCCGCCTTCGAACTGGTCTTCGGTCTGGTACTCCCGGGATTCGTACAGGAAGATGTTGGTATCACCCTGCCACGCCCAGTCGGTGAAGGCGAAGACTTCGCCGCTGCCTACCGGGTAGCGGAAGCTGGCGGTAATGCTCAGCGTGGTCTCTGGCGCGTTCGGGAACGGGTTGCCGTCGATGCGCACGCGGGGCTCACCGTCAACGTCAACGATCGGGTTGGTGACCGTACACTGACCGGAGCCGCAGGGCGCCACCAGCAGGTTGTTGTCGTCGATCTCGGTATCCACGTAGGCATAACCGGCGGTGAACTCCAGGTACTCGTTGGGTGAAACCTCGAAATCAACCTCGAAGCCGGCGCCGGTACCTTCATCTGCGTTCACCAGCTGGATCAGGTTGCCGGAACCACCCACCGCGGAGAACTGCAGGTCATCGACGGTGTAGTAGAAGGCGGCGGCGTTGATGCGCGCGCGGTTGTCCCAGAACTGCGCCTTGATGCCCACTTCCCAGTTCACACTGGTCTCGGAGTCGGCAATGGACGGGTCGCCAAAGAACGCCACGTCACGGCCCTGGATGGTCGGGCCACGGAAGCCGCGTGCCACTTTACCCCAGACGGTGGTGTTGTCGTTCCAGCGGTAGGCCAGGCTCAGGTTGCCGGACCACTCCTGGTCGTCCACCTGCTCGTTGATCGGTACAAAGACCGTCGCGCCCAACGGTGCGGTCAGTTCCTTGTCGTCGTCGGTGTAACGGCCGCCGACGGTCAGCAGCCACTGGTCGGTCAGGTCGTATTCGATCTGGCCGAAGATCGCCCAGTTTTCGTTCTCGTGGGAGACCGTGGTCGGGGCAACAAAACCGGGCGCGGTGGTCACGTCGAGATCCGCGTCGAAGTAGAACAGGCCAACCTGCCAGAACAGGCGGTCCGCGTCGTTGGTGGTCAGGCGGATTTCCTGGGTGAACTGCTCAACGTCGGCATCGTCCTGGGTGTCAGACGGGAACGGGATGAAGCCCGGGCCGGTCACCAGGTTACCGCCGTCGATGTCGCCGCGGGAGAAGCCATCGGCTTCTTCGTAGGCGGTTATCGAGGTCAGGGTAACCGCGCCGAAGTCGTAGTCGAGGCGCAGCTGGCCGCCGGTGTTGTCGTACTCCTGCGGGTTGCCGCCACCGCCGTCGAAGAACACGGTGTCGCGGTCGTAGTTGTTGTTGAAGTCGTCACGGCCGGTGGTCAGCACGTTGGCGCGGAAGATCGCCGAGGTGCCTTCCAGGTCGCGGTAGTGTGCGCCGACCAGTACGTCCAGGCGGTCGGTGGGCTGCCAGGCCAGGAAGCCCTTGATGGCCTGTTCCTCGATCTCGCCGATGGCGTCGCTCTGGCCGGTGAAATCGTTGTCGATCCAGTCGTCGCGGTTCTGGGTGAAGACGGCGACACGGCCCTGCACGTTGTCTGCCAGGGAACCGCCCAGGCCGGCCTCGAAGTTGACCGTGCCCAGTTCACCCACGTCCAGCTTGGCGCGGCCGGTGAACTCTTCGGTGGGCTTGTAGGATTCGAACTTCACAATACCGGCGGTGGTGTTACGGCCGAACAGGGAACCCTGCGGGCCGCGCAGCACTTCGACGCGCTCGATGTCGAAAATCGGGAAGCTCTTGAGCACCACGTTTTCCTTGACCACTTCATCCATGATCACGTTGACCGGCTGGGAGGCCGCCAGGTCAAAGTCGATGTTGCCGAGGCCGCG
>JASJBK010000147.1 GCA_030066555.1 Halieaceae bacterium | reverse complement strand
CTTGTGAAGCTCGCCAAATTCCGCTTCGGCTACGCTGATTACGAACATACCGAGTTTGCCGGTGATGAGCCTGAAACGGAATACAACAACGACGAGTGGGAACTCCGGGCTGAAACTGTCCTGAATGACTTCGAGGTGGGTGAGGGCATCCTGACCGGCACCGTCGGCCTCAACGTCGGTGACCGCGAATTCGAGGCCATCGGTGAAGAGTCCTTTATCCCCTTTAACGAGCAGACCCGTTGGGGCGTTTTCGGTCTGGCAAGCTACACGCTCGACTCGTATGTTTTCGAGGCCAGCCTGCGTGTAGATAACCAGGAGAACGAAACGGACGATCTCGCGTTTGCAGGCGGAAACTACGACGATGATGAGACCACCTATTCCGCAGCGCTGACCGGCATCTATGAGTTCAGTGAAGGAACCAGCGTGGGCCTCCATCTGGCGCGCTCTGAACGGGCGCCGACTCCCGAGGAGCTGTTTTCAAACGGTTTCCATGCGGCGACCAGCACGGTCGAGATCGGTGACGTTAACCTCGATACCGAGGTAGCGTACTCAGCAGAGATTTCGTTCAAAACGAATGTGGGGAACCTCGGCTTCGGTGCCAACGTTTACTACATCGACTATAGCGACTTTATCTTCCTGAGCCCTAATGGCGATTTCTTTGAGGAAGGCGACCCCTTCCCCGCCGACGAGGGAATCCCGGTGTTTGTGTACCAGCAAGCCGATGCAGAAATGTATGGGTTCGAGGTGGAGGCAGACTACCTGGTTCTCAGCAACGCCGACTGGCAGCTGAGCGTCGACGGGCAGGTGGACATGGCTCGCGGCGAAACTACGGAATCAACTACCTTCGGCGGTGTTGATAATGTGAACGAGGAGTTCACGCCACTGACTACCGGCAATAGCGTGGAGGATGGCGACTTGCCGTTCTTCCCGCCGGTCCGCTTCATGGGCGGCGTCAATATCGACTACAACCCGCTGCGGGCGAGCTTGCGGCTGGAAGTAGAGTATGTCGATGAACAGGATCGTGTCCCCGATGCCCCTGAGGGCAGTGAGGTCGCCATCCCGGGCACGGTTGCCACAGACGACTACACGTTCCTAAACGCGTACCTAACGATGCGGCCTTTCCCGAACGCACAGAACGTGACGCTGTCGCTGCGGGGGCGTAACTTGACCGATGAGTTTGCGCGCTCTGCCACATCGTTCTTGGCCCAGTCAGCACCGCTGCCGGGTCGTGATGTCCGCTTTGGTATAAACATGACGTTCTGATCAACCCGTCCGGTTCTATCAAAAAAGGCCCACCCCATGCGGGGTGGGCCCTTTTTTCGTCTTGCGGGATTTGCTGACAACCAGGGCCGCTATCCACTCGCCCCAATGTTCTAACCCAAGCGCTTAGGTTCCAGCCTAAGGTTTCCTGACTACACTCGAAGTACACCCGATGTATTCAGGAGGCCTTCTATGCCTGCCCCGGTAAGCTTCGCCTCATTCAATCTCTACAACTTTCAGGCCGCCGGCAAGCGCATGCGTCGCACGGCGGAAGTGCCCGAGGAACACTACAAGCAGCAGCGTGACTGGACGGTGGGAAAGATGCGCGACCTCAAAGCCGATGTCATTGCCGTGCAGGAACTGTGGAGCAAGAGCTGCCGGGCGGCCGCAATCATGAGGGGTGTCGCTCAGCTTACAGCTGGTTCGCCGGTACTGACTCGATTTGCGGCCACTGCGTGTCGGCCTCAGTGATGTTGCCGGGGATGTCTTTCTTCCAGGTGCGGTAGACCGACAGGTTCTTGTTGACGTAGAGCTGGCCATCGACCACCTGAAACGCCTTGCCGTCGACCTCGAACTTCTTGCCGAAGGTAGCCCCGTAGGCGCAGAAGCCACCGTAGGCCGGCGCGTACTTTTCGGGATTAGCAACGAACAGATCGCGGTTAGCTTCAGTGGCGAAGCGGTAGATGGCGTCGTTATAGACCGCTGTGATCTCGGCGTTACCGAGCACCGCCTTGCTCTCGGTGTGGTAGGCAACGGTGTCGTGGCCTGCCAGGATGACGCCGTTGGCGTCGGTGTCGGTGTCAACGCCAGCGAAAGACGAGGTGCTGGCGATGGCACCTAATACGGCAAAGAGGGTGGCATAAAGTGTTGCACGCATGGGTATTTCTCCTTGGGTTTTTGGGTAATAAAGTCACCCGCTTCGAACCCAGGCACGCAGCTTGGTTCCAGCGCCTGCTAGATCAAGTCTGCATAAGCATATTGCCCGTCCGTGATCCCCCTGATCTTTTTATCGGTGATCCTGATCCCCGAAGTGCGCCAGCACCGCGCCATACACCGCCATCGCGTCCCACAGGTTCTGCAGGCGGATATTCTCGTTCTCGGCGTGCTGGTTATTGTCGTGGTTTGCCAGCGGCAGGATGATGATCGGCGCGCTCAGGCGCGTGCCGAATTCATGCAGGGGCAGGCTGCCGCCCATGGTGGGGGTGACGATCAGGTCGGGGGAAATCGCGCGCATCAATCCGGTCAGGCGTAGGGCCATCGGGTTGTCGAGCTTGGTGCGCAGTGCGGGATAACCTGAGTCCTTCCAGTCCATCTTCACGACCCGGGGGTGAGCCCGCAGGATTTCCGGCGTGGGGTCCTCAGAGACGACATGGTAGCCCTGGGCAGCCATGTGGTCCTCGAGCAGCTTGCGGGTGCTCTCGGGCGTCTGGTCCGGCACCAGGCGCAGGTCGATGGATGCGGTCGCGGTAGAGAGCAGAACGTTCCGCCCCTTATTGCCAACGCCGCCGGCCACAAAGCCTCGCACATTGAGGGCGGGCAGGGCGATCAGCTCTTCCAGGCGGGCGCCGTCGCCTTCCGGCGTGTGCACCGACAGCTCGTCTTTCAGCGTCTCTGTGACATCCGGCATGCCGGCAATGGCTTCCTGCTCCAGCTCGGACAAGGGCGTGACGTTGCTGTAGTAGTCCTTGACCAGGATGCGCCCGGACTCATCGCGCATGCTGGTCAGCAGGTAGGCCATCTCCATGATCGGGTTGGGTGACCAGTTGCCGTAGTGGCCGGAGTGGAGAGGCCGTGTGGCGCCGTAGGTAGTGAGATCCACGGTGGTGGAGCCGCGCACGCCGAACACGATTTGCGTGCGGCGCGACTGGTGCATGGGGCCATCGCAGAACAGCAGTACGTCGGCCTGCAGCAGCTTGCCGTGTTTGTCGATGATCTCCCGCACCGTGGGGGAGCCCATTTCTTCTTCCCCATCCAGCAGCAGCTTGATATTCACGGAGCGATCGATGCCTGCCGCCGCCAGCGCATCCAGGGTATGAACCAGCGCGATCACCGGCATCTTGTCATCTCCGGCCGAGCGGGCGTACAGGCGCCACTCGGGGCCAAAGGGGCCTGTCACCTTGTCGATATCGACCGGCTTGCCGTCGGGGAGAGGGCCATCCAACAGGGTCGGCGAAAAGGCCGGGTACGCCCAGTTCTCCTCCTGCACGGGCTGGCCGTCGAAGTGCGCGTAGATCAGCACGGTTTCGGTTGCCCCGGGCGCGTTGAGCTCGGCGTAGATGTATGGCGCGCCGCCGGCATGCAGCTTGCGACTCGAAAAGCCCCTGGATTCCAGCAGCCCGATGATGTGGTCGGCATTGACCTCCATGTTGGCCAGGTCGACCGCCACATTGGGAATGGCTAGCAGGTCGGCAAAGTCGGTAAGGATTTCAGCCTCGTGTTGGCTACGGTACTCATCAACCGCCTTGCGTGTGGATGCCACTTGCGATGCAAGCTCGTCCTGGGCCGCACTGTTAAGCGACAGGCAAACAGCAGCGGTGACCAGGGTAGCGCGAGCCAGTCGCGCCAGGGGATTAGTCGTTGAGAGCATGGAGTGTCCGGGGTTTGAGATATTCGGGGCACAGTTTACCCAAATAGTGCCGCGCGTCGTCCCCGGTCAAGCGGCTATACGGTGTACAGGTAGGCGCTTAGCCCGAGGGAGCAGGTGAATACAAGGGAAAGTGCAAGGCAGTAGCCCGGGTAGTTGAGAAGTGACATGTTGTCGCGCTGTTCGTTCATGGTTGTTGCATAAAGCTCAGGGAAGTGTGTGCAGGATATGCCTCACCCGGTGATTTGGAAAATTGATTGTGTTGGTAAAAACGATCAGTTTTTTTGGAGGTGCGAACATTCCACCTGACGGTCTTGGCGACTCTGCCAAAGGCCGTAGCTGCCCTGATTGCCCCGCCTGATCTAATGCGGGGGACATTTCCGTACATTTCACATGTCGCTTGCTAGAGCAGGCGACCCTGTACTAAATTCAAGACACGTGGGCGCGTCGGGTCGCTGCGCCATAGAAAAAGGATATTGATACCAAGGACGTCGATCGAAGGGATATCGATTATTGCGCGGCAAGTCCGCGACAGCACTGACTAGCACCATCTCTACACCCATAACCTATAACAGTAGGAGAGGTACCCATGAAGTCATCCGCAGGCGGATTGAAGCTGTCTACTATCGCCATGGCCGTAAGCATGGCCATCCCGTCATTAACAGTGCCCAGCATTGCCGTCGGCCAGTCGGCGGTTCTCGAAGAAGTCATCGTAACGTCACGCCGGCGGGAGGAGTCCCTGCAGGACATCCCGGTGACCGTGACCGCCATCGGTGAGCAGGAGATCGAGCGCGCCACCATCTTCGACCTGCGCGATGTCGGTCGCCTGGTACCCAATATGCAGATCTACAGTGCGGGTTCCGGCAGTGGCTCGGGTATCTACCTGCGCGGTGTGGGCTCCAGTACCATCAGCGCCGCCTTCGACCCGGCCGTGGCACTCAATATCGACGGCGTGCCGCTGGCTGCCTCGCGCATGATCGTGGCGGGCCAGTTTGATATGCGCCAGATCGAGGTTCTGAAAGGCCCACAGTCGCTTTACTTCGGGCGTTCAGCCACGGCCGGCGTGGTATCGGTGCTGACCAACGACCCTACTGACGAGTTCGAGCTGATGCTGCGCGGCGGCTACCAGCCTGAGCACGACGGCACCCGCTATGAGGCTATGGTCTCAGGCCCGCTGGGTGACAAGTTCGGTGCCCGACTGGCCTTGTTTGGCTATGAACAGGATGAGTACCGCGAGAACACCTTCCCCCAGGAGCCGGTGGTGATACCGGGCGTTGACTCATTCAGCGCCTCCGATGACTGGCGCGGGCGCGAAAGCACCGATGCCCGCCTGACGCTGACCTGGGATGTCGCCGACAACTTCGCTGCCAAAGCCAAGATTTACTATGGCGAATACGAGGACGACGGCCCCAGCAGTAACGCCAATATCACCTGCCCGGAAGGCGGCACCATGCAGCAGACCAATACGCTGTTTGTGTGGCCTCCCGCCTTTGCGGACTGCGACGTCAATGAATCGCTGGCGATACCTGACATCGCCGACACCTTCCTGCCCGACCCGAACTATCGTACCCGTGGTGACTGGAACAACGGTGTGCCGTATACCGACCAGGAAACGGTGCTGACCTCCCTGCAGTTCGACTGGGGGCTGACGGATGACCTCGACCTGACCTCGATTACCGCCTACCTGAAGCTCGAAAACGACACCGTCGAGGTCTACGACTACGCCTGGGGTAATGGCGGCTCTCACGCATACAACGAATACGAGATGTGGTCACAGGAATTCCGGCTGGAATCGTCCTTTGACGGCGCTTTGAACTTCTCGGCCGGGCTGTACTACGCTGACATTGAACAGGAATTCATCACCGGGCAGAACGGCGTGAACATCGGCATCGCCGGTCCGGACCCGGTCACCGGCAACCGCTATGACTGGGACAAGGAGCACTACACCGACACGGAATCCTGGTCGGCGTTTGGTGCGGTGTATTGGGATATCACGGAAGACCTGACCCTGACCGCCGGCGTTCGCTACTCCGACGACGACCGGGATGGCTCCATCCGCATTCCTTATATGCACACGTTCCTGGTTGCCTCGGGCTTCCTGCCTTCCGGTACGGTGATCAGCGAGGGCCTCGAGTTCGACGACGACGAGTGGACCCCCGAGGTGTCATTGAACTGGGCGTATAACGAGGACATCAATTTCTTCGTCGCCTATAAGACCGGCTACAAGTCAGGTGGCTTCGACAACTCGGCCCTGCCTTCGGCAACCCTGGGCAGTGGCGATGTCGCACCACTGATCTATGAGTCCGAGACTGGTGAAGGCGTCGAGGGTGGCATCAAGTCCACCTTGATGGACGGCAGTCTGCGCTTCAATGCCACCGCCTTCTACTACGTCTACGACGACCTGCAGGTGCAGCTGTTTAACTCCAACATCATCCAGTTCGATACCTTCAACGCCGGTGAGCTGACCACTCAGGGCCTCGAGACCGAGTTTGTCTGGCTTCCCGGTATCGACGGCCTCACCATCCGTGGCGCGCTGGCCTACACCGACGCCGAGTACACGGATGAGTTCATCAACAACGAGGGCGATGACCTCGACGGCCAGACCCCAGCCCGTACCGCCGACTGGGCGGGCAATATCGGGGTGACCTATGAGCGCCAGCTCACCGGGGACTGGATGATCGGCCTTAGCGCCGATGCCCGCTACTCGGACGAGTACCCCCTGCAGGATGTGCTCGGCACCGAGGAGGAGGACAGCTTCTGGATCTACGACGCCAGCGTTCGCGTGTTCAGCTCTGACAACAAGTACGAGCTGGCGGTGATCGGCCGCAACCTCAGCGACGAGGTGGTGCGCTTCAGCAACCAGAGCCGCCCCTTCGCCTGTGGTTCCAGCGGCACCCCGGGCGTCTGTGTTGACCCGCCCCTGCGCA
>JASJBK010000146.1 GCA_030066555.1 Halieaceae bacterium | reverse complement strand
GGGCGATCACGGGTACCCGGGTACCTTTGGCAAGCAGGCCCGGCCAGGGTGAATCGTGATCGATCACCCACTCACCAGCAAAGCAGATGCCATTGGCCTGGAACAGCTTCTGCCCGCCCGCGAACTCATGCAGGTCTGCCCTGGACTGCAGGGTGCGCAGACCGGCTGCATACACCCGGTTGCCGGGCTTGCTACCTGATGGTCCGAAATCGCTGCGGCTGACCTTGTAAGTGGGCAGCTCGGTATAGGGGTCGGCAAATACCGCGCTGCGAATACTGTGGAAGCTCGAGCCGCGGTAGTCCCCGGTCTGTGCCGAGTGTGCAAATGTCACCAAGCCGAACAGCAGTGGCAGGAAACTTTTACGGCCTGCGCGCAGTCTCATGCTTGCCACTCCAGACCGGAATACAGGATCGCGGTATGACAAGGAAAGCCCTTCTGGCGTCGACACTCGAGCGCATGGCTGACATCGATGCGCCCAACCAGGTGCTGGGACGCAGCCAGACTATCGGTTGTGTGGCGGTGGAGATCACCCAGCGCTGCAACCTCGACTGTACCCTGTGCTACCTGTCCGAGAATTCCGAGTCGGTGCGGGATATTCCTTTCGATGAGGTGCTGCGCCGCCTGGATGCGGTGGTCGAGCACTACGGCCGCGGTGTGCACGTGCAGATCACCGGAGGCGATCCCACGCTGCGCAAGCACACGGAGCTGGTCGAGATCGTGCGCTACGCGGCGCATATTGGCCTCTATCCGGCGCTCTTTACCAACGGGATCGGCGCCACTCGCAAGGTGCTGGAGAAACTGGCCAGAGCTGGCCTCAGCGATATCGCCTTTCACGTGGACAGCACCCAGCGTCGCAAGGGCTTTGGCAGTGAAGCCGAGCTGAATGCCCTGCGCGAGGAATACCTGGCCCGCGCCCGGGGGCTGGGCCTGATGGTGATCTTCAATACCACTGTACACACGGACAACCGCTCCGAGCTGCCGGTAGTAATCGACTTCTTGCTGGAGCATGCAGATGAAATTGGCCTGGCCTCGTTTAACCTGCAAGCTGAGACCGGCCGCGGCGAGTGGGGTTCCCGGGAGGACAGCCTGGGCCAGCACACGGTGCGCAACGCCCTCGAGGCCGCTGCGGGAGCGCCACTGCCCTGGGACGCGGTGCGGGTCGGTCACGCCGACTGCCACAGCTACATGCCGACGCTGGTGGTCAATGGCCGACCCTACCCGGTGGCGGACGATGCGACGCTGGTAGGTGACTTCATCGCCGAGTTCGATCTGCTGGAACACGCCCGGCACATGCACCCGGCCCGACTCGCCTGGCACTTCGGCAGCCAGCTGCTGCTGAAGCCGCGTTGGTGGGGCAGGGCGGTGCGCTATGTCGCGCGCCAGCTGCGCCGCATGGGGGCTGACCTGTTGGCGGCGAGGCGGGCCCACAAGCTCACCTTTTTCATCCAGAACTTCATGGATGCCAATGAACTCGACATGGGCCGGGTCAAGGCCTGCTCTTTCATGGTGATGACCGCGGAGGGGCCAGTGTCCATGTGCGAACACAACGCCCGCCGGGACGAGTTCATTCTCAAGCCGCTGGAGGTGCAGGGCCGCGATGGCAGCATCGAGCACTACGAACCGCTGGTCTGGCGCGAGCCGGACCGGCAGAGTGCTTGAGCGGCGGCAGGGACCTGGCTTTCTGCTTGCGATGGGTGAAGCCGGTCCTTGCGGACTAGCTTTCCGGCGGCCCGAAAGGTTCGATGCGTACGTCGGCATAGGGACCTGAGGCGCCGACCTGATCCCGCCCGATTCGCAGCGCGACGTCCTCATCGACGAGGATGACGTAGTCTCCCGCCGCCGGGTCGATCATCTGCACGCCGTACTCCAGGTCGATCTGGTCGGGCTGCACGTCATACTCCTCCATGATCTCTTCAACGGTCGGTTCGACGATTCGTCCGTGCAGGGTTATCAGGACTCTATCCATGCAGGCCACCCGAAAGCATTGCGCTCAGGTTCATAGTATGAGGCTTGTACCACGCCGTCCACGCAGGTCATAGCCTGCGCCAACGAAAAGGCGGGGCGCGACCTCGGCCGCGCCCCGGTGTGCCGAGACAGTGGCCGGCTAGGCGTGAGCGGCCGTCCGCTTGCGACTTTTCCGTTCCTTGGTCGTAGCAGCACCCTTCCTGGGCACGGTCTCGGTCGTCTCCTCAGGTTCCGACCATGGCGCCTCCGCCTGGACCGTCTCGACCTGGTCTTCAAGCACTGTGGCGGGCGCGACGGCGTCACTTGCCGCCCAGGTGTCGTCCTGGGTTTCAGGCACCTCCTCAAGCCCCTCGATGTTATCGAGCAGGGCTTCGACGTCGGCCACCTCGTCGATGCTGGTCGCGGCTTCGTCACTGGCCTGCATCACGCTGAGGCTGCGCAGCAACGCCAGGCGCCGTCCGTTGATGATGCCCCAGCCGTAATCGAAGTCGAATCCGACATTGCCCCGGTCCTCGGCGGTTCGCGTCAGCAGGTTGCGAATGGCTGCAGGCGAGGTGCGATAGTCCGCGGGGTTGTAGGGGAAGCGACTGCGCAGTGCGCCGACCACGCCGGCAACCACGGGGCAGGCGGCAGAGGTGCCGCCGTCTGCGGCGTAGACGCCCGAGCCGCGGAAATGCGTATAGCCGCACAGGTCCGGCTTCATGAACATCAATCGACCGGGACCGCTCGTGGAGTAGCCAACGCGGCGCTTGAGTACATCCACACCGGCAACGCTGAGCGCTTGCGGGTGGGAGTTTGCTCCGTAGATGCCGGACCGGGTCGCACCCCGGCAGCGCCCATCGGGGCATTCCCGGCCGCAGTTTCCGGCTGCGAAGAGGATATCCGCACCTGCGTGGCTCAGTACGCCGACAATCCGGTTGAAGGGATGGCGGTTGTTGTCCATGTAACGGCCCGGGTGATTCCTCGGGAAGTCCCAGGATTCATGGAACATGCCCCAGCTGTTATTCACCACCAGGGAGCGTGGTGCGCCCGGGCGGTGCGGACCGCGGATAATGCGATACAGGTGCACATAAGCCCGGATGGCATCACTGAGCAGTCCGGCCATCACCGATCCGCCGCTGCGCGTGGAGCGAAGCAGGGCGATATCCAGCAGCGTGGCCCGCGGTGCGGCGATCATCGTGTCGTACGCCACCATGGTGCCGTGACCGACCGGCAGCCGTCCCGCCACGTCGCCGGGCCGCGCCATCCAGCTGCGCGACACGTCGAGGATCGGGTTCCTGCCGCGCGACCGCAGGTGGGCCAGGTTAATACCCGTATCGACGATCGCCATATACGTGCCGGCCCCGTTCATGCGCCGACGCCGCAGCCAGGGCACACCGATTCTCGCGGCCACATGCCGGTCTGTACCCAGGGGCGGTGAACCCGGGCAGATACGGGGCGGCGCTGCGCTCGCAGGGCCCTCATCGTCGAGGTTGGGATCAAAGTCGCACACCTGGATTTCCGGGTCCGCGTAGACGCCCTGGACCTGCCCGCCGTTGGCACAGGACTTCACCAGTTTTTCCAGCTCCGCGTCACCGCACTGGGCACGAACAAGAAAGGTGCTGTGCTGGTGGTCCTCATCGATGCTTGCACCAAGATTCAGGTCGAACGGGCTGAACTCTCTCGGCACGTCTTCCTCGAATGGTTCGATCATCGTCGGCAGCTCGACAGCGCCAAAGTCCGGGTCGATGGCGACCCCGGGTACCGTCGTGACAGCGTCGCTTGCCAGTGGCGGTGCGTCCGAGCCGTCGATAGTCATGGCGCTGCTCATAACAGCATCGGAGTAACTCACTTCCAAAATTATGTTGCGCATTTCCTTACGTTTTGTGGCCATAGGTAGTACCTCCCACATGGATGGTTCCCTGGATACCGGCGCTGGAAGAGGAAGCTGATTGAGAGTGCTTTCCCACAGCCCTCTCCTCGGGTGACGACCTGCTGCCCGTCACGCACTGGATAGCGACATTTTTATCAGAGGGTTTCCGGGAGGGCTCGGCAGGGCTTGTGTGATATGCGGCAAAAATTGTGAATCGAGCCGGAACTCACGCACACTTCGGCTGGTCGGTCTCACGCAGGCTGCGTCGCACGTCGCGCGGTGTGTTTCCAGTACACCGTGCTACTGCGCGCTCGAAGGTCCGCAGGTCCTGGAATCCTACATCGAGAGCGACTTCAGTAATGGGTCGATCGTGGTACGCCAGTAAATTAATGGCGTGGCCAACGCGCACCCAGGTCAACCATTCGTGAAAGCAAACGCCGGTTTTCTGGTGGAAGAACCGGGAGAAATAGGTTTTCTCCAGGCCGGCTATGTTAGCTACTGACTGTAAGTCGAGGGGCTCACTGTAGTTTGCGTCAACATAGCGTTTGACCTTGCCCAGACGGGTGTAATAGTGAAACGCGTCGTGATCTATCCGACTTGGATCAAACATCTGCCAATACTCCTGCCGAACGGTACCCCGATATTCGGCGGCATCTGCGTTACAGCCTGGACGACTACAGGGTCTTCAGTTCCTTCATCTCGACTGACCCGAAATGTGAGAAACGGAGGCTCTCATCGGCAAATGAAAAACAGCAAGATCGTGTGGCGTCGAATGAATCTAACGCGTGGAATCACTACTGGCCTCCGCAGGAAAACAGACCGTAGCGCACACCGTGCTTTCAACCAGGCACAACGCACTACGCTTCAGGTTGATTCGGTATAACTAGTAAAGCAGCACCTCACCCTTTGGCAACTAATCCATCGTTTAGGGTGACTGCTTGGTCGCGAAAAACTCGTACTAGTGCAAATACCTCGCAGTGCGCAGCGCCAAACGCCAACCGGACTCTCCATGGGAGCGATAAATTTGCCCGCGGCGAGGATGCACAGAGGAGAGCCTGTACAGCGCTTCGGGTACGCCCAGAGGATGAATACGCCCCAGGGGGCGCGATCATCAATCCGGTAGCTTAACTCGATTTATCGCGGATCGAGCCCCCTGGCTTCGCGCTCGCGGTTCATGCGCTCGCGGTCACTCTCGAGGCGTTCACCCAGCTCGCTCTCCTCCACCGTGCCCTCGATATGGCGGTTGGCGAGCCCGGCGTTATACATGATCTTCTTGACCGGGGTGACCGAGAGCACGGTACGCAGCGGTGAATCAAGGAAGTTGCGGAAGTACTCCTCACCCGCCGCATCGTCGGGATTCAGCTTTTTGGCCAGGGCGCGGTAGAACCAGTCCTTGGTCTCGTCATCGTCAAAGAACTCACCGGTGCCCTTGAAAGTGACGGCGCCGCTCGGGAAGTCTTCCGGTGTACCCACCGGGTAGCCCATGCTGCTGACGTTCACCGACACGCGATTGTCGCGACGAATCGCCGCGGCCCGGTGGCGGTGGGACGCAAAGGTGATCCAGATCTTGCCATCGTGCCAGACGAAGGCGTGGGTCACACCCACCGGCCAGCCGTCCTTGGTCGCCCACATCAGCACGCACTCGCTGGAGTGGTCCATCAGTTGGTCGATTTCCTCATCGTTGAAGGGGTAGATCGAGACGACTTCGTGGTCTGTAGTCTGTGCCATGGTGGTTTTTCCTCCTGGGGCCCTGGCACCATGTGGTGGCTGCCGGGACGCGCATTATTAGATTTATGTCTTAGGTTTATTCGGCTCAATGAGCTTAGCAGACCTGTCCGTCGGTCATGAGTTTACGGCGATGCGTTTGCTGGCCATAGCCTGGTAGTAGGGCGCCATCGCCTCGGCAAGGGCCGCCTGCTCGCCGCAGAGTTCCGGCTGCCGATACCGGTAGGGGGCAAAGCCCGTGGAGGCCTCCACACTCTGGTACCAGTGCGGGGCCCACACACCATCGCTGTCGCGGCGCCCGGCGGGCCAGTGCAGCATGGCGTCCGGAAGCCACGACACATCGAGCTGCGCGCAGAGGCCGGCAAGTACAGCACCGGGGTTTTTCAGCACGTCGCTGGAATCGATGACCAGCGGCTCTTCCCCGGTGACCTGTGCAATCTCCTCGAACAGTTCCGCCTGCCGCACGATGCCGATCGCCTCCTCTGAGACGCTGGGCATTTTATTGAGGTAGGAGGCGATCACTTCCGCCGGGTCGCGAACCAGGAAGCAGTGCACCAGTTCCGCGCACCACTGCATGTCCATGCCTCGCGGCATGTGGTGAGTCATATGCTTCTGGTAGTGGAGCTCCGTCGCTACTGGCGCCTGGGTCAGTGCGTCTATCACTTCGGCGCGCGAGGTGCTCTGGGAGGTGAGAATTGCCTCGCGGCAGGGGTGCTCGAGGCCGGTCTCCTCCAGGTAGCAGGCATAAAAGGGCTCATCGACCACGCTGCAGTCCGGCCTGTTCTCCCAGCTGCGCATCATCGCAGTGGAAATATTGCGCGGCCCCGACCACATGGCGATGCGCAGAGTCATGCGCGGCACTCGGTCTCGATCAACTCCTGGTACAGCCCCTGCAGTCTTTCAATCACGGGTCGGTTTTTGCCGTCGCCGATACTGCGACCGTCTATGTCCACCACCGGCGTCAGGCCGGCGAAAGTGCCGGTAACGAAGGCCTCCTCGGCGCCGTAGGCCTGCATCACCGAGAAGTTCTTCTCGAACACCGGGATGTCGTTGGCCTTGCACAAATTGATCACATTGCGGCGGGTAATGCCGTCCAGGCAGTAGTCCCCCGAGGAGGTCCACACCTCGCCCTCGCGCACGATGAAGAAGTGGGTGGAATTGCAGGTGGCGACGTGGCCGTGTGGGTCGAGCATCAGCGCCTCGTCGAAGCCCGCCTTGCTGGCCTGGATGCAGCCGAA
>JASJBK010000145.1 GCA_030066555.1 Halieaceae bacterium | reverse complement strand
GATGAGCTGGGCCAGGCCATCCGCGACAGTGCCTCCGGCGCCATGATTCGCGAGCTGAGCCTCGCGGTAGTGGGACGCGACATCGATAGCGCGGGCCCCTACACGGTCAGCGGCAGCGTCGTGGTGCCCGCCACCACCCGGGTAGACAGCGACGTCAATGACACCAACAGCGATATCGAGGTAGTTTTCAACAACAGCATCGAGACTGCGCAGCCGATCATCAACCCGGTGGTACTGGGCGGCTACGTCAATCGCAGCGGACAGGGCGTAAATGGTCGCAGCTTCTTCCGGGGCGACATCGATGACTACTTCCAGGTGGATCTGCTGCAGGGCCAGGTAATCTCGTTGCTGATGGCCGACGACCCACTGGCCAACGACCTGGACCTGTTCCTCTACGATGCCAACGGTAGCCTGATCGACGGCTCCCTGGATTTCACCGAGGTAGAGCAACTCACTGTGCCGGACGACGGCAGCTATTTTATCCGCGTACAGGCCTTCCGGGGCGCCTCCAACTACCAGCTGCAGATCGGTATCGGCGAGGCAATCACCACTACTAACCGCCGCTATCACCTCAGCGACGACTTTGTTCCCGGACAGGTCATTGCCCGCTTCGGACAACAGCGCAGCGTCAACACCCTGTCCCGGCGCGCACGCTTCGCCGGTATGCGCATCCGCGGCGGCGGCCTGCGGCGCGCCAACCTGCTGGAGATGCAGGCGGAACCCGGTGAGCGACTGATGCAGCTCAAGCTGCGCACCCTGCGCAAATTGAAGCGACTCAAGCGCCGACGTGAAGTCAGCGACGCGGGGCTCAACTACTACGTGAAGCCCACCGCAATACCCAACGACACGTTCTACAACCAGCAGTCCTGGCACTACGAAATGATCAACCTGCCGCTGGCCTGGGATGAGCCACTGCGGGGCGACGGCGTCATTGTGGCGGTGCTGGATACGGGAATCCGTCGCAACCACCCGGACATGGCCGGGCAGCTGGTCAGCGGCTGGGATTTCTTCTCCGACGACAGCAATCCCGAGGATCCGGGCGACGGCGTAAGCGGGGCACCCAGCAGCTTCCACGGCACCCACGTCGCCGGCACGGTGGCTGCCGCCAGCAACAACAACCGCGGTGTGGCCGGCGTGGCCTGGAATGCGCAGATCATGCCGATACGCGTGCTCGGCCCGGGCGGCGGCACCAGCTTCGATGTGTTGCAGGGCATCCGCTTTGCGGCTGGTCTGGAAAACGACTCCGGCACCCTGCCCGCGCGGCCCGCTGACGTGATCAACCTGAGCCTGGCGGGCGGCGGCTTTTCGAGCTTTGACCAGGCCATCTATGAGCTGGTGGCCGAGTCAGGCATCATCATCGTCGCGGCCGCCGGCAACGACTCCACGTCGCAATTCGCCTATCCGGCTTCCTACAACGGCGTGATCTCGGTCAGCGCGGTCAACATCAACCGCGCCCGTGCCGCCTACTCAAACTTCGGCAGTCGCGTGGATGTTGCCGCACCCGGCGGCGATGGCCTGACCAACGATGTTAACGGTGACGGCGTGCCCGACCTGGTGCTGAGTACCAGCGCCGACGATACCACCGGTTCCATACGCGACATCTATGCCCTGCTGCAGGGCACCTCGATGGCCTCGCCCCATGTGGCCGGCGTCGCCGCGCTGATGAAGGCGATCTACCCGGAACTGACCCACGGGGAATTCGAGACCCTGCTGGCACTCGGATTGATCACCGACGACCTCGGTTCGCCGGGGCGCGACAACACCTTTGGCTGGGGCCTGATCAATGCCAACAAGGCGGTGCTGGTGGCGGAGAGCCTGGCCGAGGGCGGCGACATCGCCAACCGGCCGACTATTTCCACCAGCGCCACGGCACTGAACTTCGGCACCTTCGCCAACAGCCTGCCGCTGTCCATCACCAACGCCGGAACCGGCGAATTGATCATCGAGAATATCGAGATCCTTGAAGATGTCCCCTGGCTGGCCGTCGTGCCAGAGCAGGTTGACCCGGAAACCGGGGTGGGTAGCTATACCGTCATCGTGGACCGGGACCAGTTGGAGATCGGCTCGTTCACAGCCACAATCAGCATCACCAGCAATGACGTCAATGGCCGGGTTCCGAATGTGGAAGTGATCGTGCAGCAACCCGACCCAAGCCTGCTCACGGGGGGTAATGCGGGCTTGCACTACGTGCTGCTTATCAATGCCGACAATGGCCGCGTGTTCGAAGAAGACGATGTGGTGGCCCAGGACGGCATCTACTCCTTCACTTTCCTTGACGTACCCACCGGCAGGTACCAGATCATTGCCGGCAGCGATTCCGACAATGACCTGTTCATCTGCGACCCGGGCGAGGCCTGTGGCGCCTGGCCGGTGTTGGACAGCCAGATTCCCATTATCGAAGTCATCCAGGACATCACCGGCCTGCGGTTCTCGTCGACCTACAACTCCGGCATCATCTCCAGTGAGACCACAGCGCAGCAGGCCCCCGGGCCTCAACCCGCACTGCGTCGCAGCGGCTACGCGCGCGAAAGAAGCAATGTGGTACCAAGCCGGACTGCCACCACACCCGGCGCTTTGGAGGATTGGGACTAGCGGCTAACTGTCGAGGCGAACCTGGCCCTCGAGCACAGGGTCGCAGAGGTAGTGCCAGCAGCCATCGATGAGCTGGGCCCGGTGCTGCGGCCCGTCCTGTTCCGCATCACCGCTGTCGTAGCCGGCATCGCCCTCGAACATCACCTGGATCGGATCCTGGGTGCTGGCAAACACTGGCAGCACGCGGTACGGGTCGCGAGCGGCCATGCCTATCAGGGCGTCCTCGGCAGACATGTACCCCAACAGCGCGCGCAGGGTCATGATGGTGGGCGGGAACATGGCCAGCTTGCCTGCTTCGTGGTGTTCAACCGCATCGCGAACTGACAGCCACTGGTACTCGTGAATCTCGCCACCGTCGATGGCCACGTCGCCACGCTCGGGCACCAGGGCCAGGAAAAACCAGGTGTAGAAGCGCTTGGGTTCAGCGACAGGCGTGGTCCAGTGACTGATCTGCACCATGGTGTCCGGGTCCACCACCAGCCCTGCCTCTTCCTCGGCCTCCCGGGCCGCGGCGATGCGTGCCGCACGCTCTTCGTCTTGCTCTCCATCGCGGCCGGCGGCCTGCCAGTCTTCAGGGTCGAGCGCGCCGCCAGGAAATACCCAGACCCCGCCGGCAAACAGCAACGCCTTGTTGCGCTTGAGCAGCAACACCTCGGGGCCGGCGTCAGCGTCACGGATCAGCACGACCGTGGCAGCGGTCCTGGGTTCGGGTGGATTCAAGTGGGCTTACATGCTGCCGTCGGCAGCATCCGTCTGGGTGGATTCCGGTGCGCTGTCAGCGACTTGTGAGGCAGACGGCGCCAGCTCTGCCGCATAGGCGGGAACCTGGTACGGCACATCTACACCAAGGCGGGTGCTCTCTGTCATCAGCACGGACATGGATACCCCGGAGCCTTCAGACAGGCTGCTGAAGGTTTCCTCGCCGGTGGCAATGGCCACGGTCTGCGCCACCATTCCCAATGCCTGGGCGTCATCACCGATGATCGCACCGACCACCAGGCCGACGTCCCGGGACTGCTCCGGTACCAGCGAGACTATCGTCGCCACGGCAGCAGCCAGGGCCGGGTCGCTGCGCTCGGACAGGGCGCGCGCGACGGCGCCGGCGATGGCGGGAGCTTCACCCGGTGCGGCCTTGGTAGCAGCGGCAACCAGGGTGGCGACATCGCCCAGTGAGGCATCGTCGTATACCTGCGCCATGGCGATGGTAACGACTTTGCCGGCGTTGCCCGGCCTGGCAGCGACGAGATCTGCCACGGCCTGCGCGAGCTGCTCGGGAGATTCAGCAACAGCCAGTTGGTGGTAGACCGGTTTGGGAACGGCAGGCTCGCTCTGCTGGCGCGCCTGGTTCGCTGATGAAGCGTCCAGCGCCGCATCAGTTCCAGCCGATGCCTGGTAGGCTGCAGGAGTTTCCAGCTCTGCAGCCAGCATCTCCTGCTGCTGGGGAACTTCCGGTGCCTGGTTGAGATGGAAAAACCCTACCAACAAGCCAAACAGCAATGCTGCTACGCCCATGTTGACAGTGCCCCGTGCAATGATTTGCCGCCAAGGGTAACAAAACCCGGCAATTTTGCACATTTCTTGCGCTGGAGTGGGTGCTCCAGCGCGGGCGTGGCACGACTTGCCTAGCGGTGGTTCGGGTCTGCGAGGTACTCCCGGGTCAGCCTGAACACCACCGGCGACAGCAGCAACAGCGCCGCCAGGTTGGGGAACGCCATGCAGGCGTTGAGGGTGTCGGCGATAACCCACACCAGGTCGAGGTCGCCCACGGTACCGAAGGGAATCGCCGCTACCCACAGCAGGCGGAACGGCAGCACACCGCGCTCACCGACCAGGAACACCACGCAGCGTTCACCGTAGTAGCTCCAGCCGATCATGGTGGTAAAGGCGAACAGGCACAGGCCAAAGGTCACCACCCATTCGCCGCCCGCGACACCGCGCCCGAAGGCCATGCGCGTCAGATTGGCGCCGGTCTCGCCGGTTTCCATGACACCCATCATGACGATGGCAAGGCCGGTGATGCTGCATACCACCAGGGTGTCGATGAAGGTGCCGAGCATGGCGATGGTGCCCTGGCGCACCGGGTCATTGGTCTGGGCAGCGGCGTGGGCGATGGGCGCACTGCCCAGCCCGGCCTCGTTGGAGAAGATGCCACGCGCAACACCCATGCGCAGGGCCAGTAACAGGGTCGCGCCGGCGAAACCGCCGCCGGCGGCATGGCCGGTGAAGGCGCTGCTGACGATGGTGACGACGGCGTCCGGCAGCTCGCTGATATTGAGGGCGATCAGCACCAGCCCGGCGAGCAGGTAGGCCACCGCCATGAACGGCACCAGCACACTGGTGACATGGGCGATGCGCCTGATGCCGCCGAGAATCACAGTGGCAACCAGCGCTGCCAGCACCAGGCCGGTGATCAGCGGCTCGATACCGAAGGAAGTCTCCAGCACCTGGGACACCGAGTTGGACTGCACCGTGTTGGCAATGCCGAAGCCGGCCAGCGCCCCGAATACGGCAAACAGGAAGGCCAGCCAGTACCAGCGCGGCCCCAGGCCATTGCGGATGTAATACATGGGCCCGCCCTTGTAGTGGCCGGCCGCGTCGTGCTCGCGGTAGTGCACTGCCAGCACCGCCTCCGCGTACTTGGTGGCAATACCGAACAGCGCCGCCAACCACATCCAGAACAGGGCGCCGGGGCCACCGATGGCAATGGCGGTGGCGACACCGGCGATGTTGCCGGTGCCGATGGTGGCCGACAGGGCCGTCATCAGGGCGCCGAAGGGCGAGATCTCACCATCGCCGGAGCGGCCGCCGCGGAACAGGAAACCGAAGGCGGCCGGTATGCGGCGCAGCGTCATGAACCTGAGGCCGATGCTCAGGTAGATGCCGGTGCCGAGGATCAGGCACAGCATCACCGGGCCCCAGACCCAGCTGTTGATCGTGTAGATGAGATCGGTCATGTCGCAGTCCCGTGGGTGTAGTTATCTCGTTTTTGTAGTGTTGCCGTCAGCGCACCAGGCCGAAATCGCCGGCCAGGGTGTCTATAATTTCTGCGCGCGGGTTGTCGCTGAGGGCCAGCGGTTCCCCTGTAATTCGCTCCGCCAGCGTCCGGTAAGTCGCTGAGGTCTGCATAAGGATATCCAGCGGCAGCCCCGCCTCGGCCAGCGCCGGGCGTTCATCCATACGCAGCTTGTTGGTGAGAATATCCGGGTCAGGGAAATGCTGCAGCAGCAGCTGCCGGAACTTCTCCTTGGAGTTCTCGACCACCCTGCCCTCGCGGTAGGCAGGCCCGTCCCAGATACGCGATGAGTCCGGGGTGCCCACTTCGTCCATGTAGATCAGCCGGTCGCGGCCGTCTGCGCCGGTAACGTAGCCGAATTCAAACTTGGTATCGACAAAGATCTGGTCGATGGCCGCCAACGCGTCGCTGATCACTGCAAAGCCATCCCGCAGCAGGCGTTCGTACTCGGCGATATCGGCCTGCGACTGGAAGGCAAAGGCCTGGTAGTGCTGTTCCAGGTCGGCGCGACTGACATTTACGTCGTCGAGCTCCGGTACACCGGGCAGGCCGCGAATGATGCCCTTGGTTGAAGGCGTGATGAGCAGTTCCGGCAGGCGCTGGTCGCGCTTCAGTCCATCAGGCAGCGGCTGGCCACAGATCTCCCGCTCGCCGCTTTCGTAGGCGCGCCACATGGAGCCGGTAATGTACTGTCGCGCGATGGCCTCGATCATGATGGGCCGCGCCTTCTGCACTACCCAGACCAGCGGGTGCGGTATTTCAAGAATATGGGAATCCGCCAGGCCTTGTTCACGGAAGCAGCGAAACCAGTGATTGGAGATCGCATTCAGCGCCGCGCCCTTGCCGGGCACGCCGTGCACGCCACCCTCGCCGTGCCAGATCACCTCGTAGGCGGAGATCCGATCGGAGATAACCATGACCGCCAGCGGCGCATTCGCCGCCACGTTATAGCCTCGTTCACGCACCAGGCGAGCGCTGTCCTCAGTGCTCAGCCAGTAGACCGAACGGACCTTGCCGCTGTGAACGGGCTGGTCGGTGCGGATCGGCAGGTCGTCGTTTACCGCGAGTACCTGGTCTGCGAGACTCATGCTGGGCGGGGTGG
>JASJBK010000144.1 GCA_030066555.1 Halieaceae bacterium | reverse complement strand
TTGTTCGAGACGAGGATTCGGCCGGCACCCTGTTGGGTAGCGCCTTGCTGTTGCGGCTGGCCAGCGGAGCCCTCGGCTCTCTCACCTGTGTAGCCATCGCCATGTCTATCGCCGACCCGGCCACACGCCAGATGCTATCGCTATTGGCACTCATGGCCCTCCTCGGCAGCGGCGAGGTGCTGGCGTTCTGGTTTGAGGCCAGGGTTCAGTCACGGCCGATCATCATCGTGCAGCTACTGGCTTTCGCCTGCGGCGCGACAGCGAAGTTGTGCCTGGTAATGTGGCAGGCGGAACTGGCGCTGTTTGCGTTGGTGTTCGTGCTGGAAACGCTGCTGGTGGCAGCAGGCAGTCTGCGCGTATTTAGGCGTGCATTCCCGGCGGCAATGAAACTACGCGTGAGCACCGCCGTGATGCGCCAGCTTCTGCGCGACAGCTGGCCGCTGCTGGTCTCGTCCCTGGCGATCATTATCTACACCCGCGCCGATCAGGTGATGCTGGGGCAACTGGCGAGCACCGCCGCGGTGGGCCAGTATTCCGCCGCTGTCAGTATCAGCGAGTTCTGGCACTTGCTGATTGTCGCCGTTTCGGCCTCGGTGATGCCCGGCATCATCCGCGTCCACAGCGAAAATCGACAGCTGTTTCTGGACCGTATCCAGCTGACGCTGGATGTGATGACGTCCGTTACTGCAATCGTTGTACTCGCGCTCAGCCTGCTGGCGCCGCTGGTCGTTGCTCTACTTTTTGGTTCTGCGTACGCGGAAGCGGGCACGGTGCTGGCCATCCACGCCTGGTCCAGCATCTTCGTGGTCTGGGGTGTAATCGGCAGCGGCTGGCATCTGGCGGAAGACCGGCAGCAGCTGTCCATGCAACGAACGCTGTTGGGCGCAGCTGCCAATATCGCCCTCAACCTGGTGCTGATACCGCGCTATGGTGCGGTCGGCGCGGCCGTGGCGACGCTGGCGGCAATGCTGCTTGCCACTCTGGGCTTTGACGTGTTGCGCGCCGAAACCCGCCTGATGCTGCGCATGAAACTGCAGTCTCTCCACCTGCCCCACCTGCTTGCCCAGTACCGGGCATTGCGGAGTTCCAGCTCATGACTGAGTGCGCGCCAATATTGCTGCTGGTCTTCAACCGGCCGGCGGAAACTGCCCGGGTATTCCAGGCGATCAGCCGCGCCCGTCCTGAGCGCCTCTACATCGCCGCAGACGGCCCCCGGCCGGACCGCCCTGGGGAAGCAGAGCGCTGCGCTGAGGTTCGCGAAGCTGTGGCAGCAGTCGACTGGCCCTGCACGGTCAAGACACTATTCCGGGAGCAGAATCTCGGCTGCAAAGCCGCCGTATCCGATGCGATCAGCTGGTTCTTTGCCCAGGAAACGGCCGGCATCGTACTTGAGGACGACTGCCTGCCCCACCCGGATTTTTTTCCCTACTGCAGCACACTGCTGGAACACTATGCAGAGGATGAGCGAGTTGCCATGATCACCGGTGACAATTTCCAGCAGGGCCAGCGCCGCGGTGATGCCGCCTACTACTTCTCTCGCTATCCCCACGTCTGGGGTTGGGCCAGCTGGCGCCGGGCGTGGCGACACTATCAGGGTGACATGGCATTCTGGCCCCACTGGAAGCGCAGCCCGGAGTGGCGCGCACTGTTCGCTGACGGGGCAGAACGGGGGCTGTGGGAAGGAATCTTCGATCGCATGCATGCACAGGCAATAGACAGTTGGGCCTATTGCTGGCTGGCTTCGACCTGGTACACCGGCGGACTGACCGCCACACCCAATGCGAATCTCATCAGCAATATCGGCTTTGGTGAGGGGGCCACACACACGCTCGCAGGCAGCGCCGACGGGGAATTGCCGGTCGCGGCCCTGGGTGAACTGTCTCATCCCGCAGACGTGGTTCGCGACTCAGCGGCAGACGATTTTGTCTTCGAGCATCACTATGGTGGCAGGGACAGGCGTTGGCCGCGCCGGGGCTGGGTGCTGCTGGGCAAGCTGTGGAGAAAGCTGTGGACGTGAAAGAACACAACGATACGGCGGCCACTGAACCCTGTCGCTGTTGCGGCGCCGAGGCCACACGCTTTGCGGAGGGTCAGGTACTGGGACACGCCACGGGCTACTATCGCTGCGCCGACTGCGGCTATGTGCAGACCGGCGATCCGCACTGGTTGGACGAGGCCTACCAAAATCCTATCAATGCAGAAGACACAGGCATTATGGCCCGCAACCGCAACAACGTAGGCTGTGTAGTGGCCACCCTCTGGGCACTGGGCAAACCGCGCGGCCTGGTGCTGGATGAGGCCGGCGGCTACGGCGTGCTGGTGCGCATGCTGCGCGACGCCGGCATCGATGCCCGCTGGCGAGACAAGTACTGTGACAACCTGTTTGCCCGCGGCTTTGAGTATCGCGGCGAGGGCGCAGAGCTGGCTACCGCTTTTGAGGTCTTCGAGCACCTGCCATCACCGCGGGCCGAGCTGGCAACGCTGATGGACGCCGCGCCGAATCTGCTGGTCTCCACGGAACTGCTGCCCTCCCCGACACCGGCGCCGGCAGACTGGTGGTACTACGGGCCCGAGCACGGCCAGCATATCGGCTTTTATTCCCTGCAAACCCTGGAGCACCTGGCCCACCGACACGGACGGCACCTGCTCAGCGACGGGCGCAGCCTGCACCTGTTCAGCAGTCAGCCTGTAAGTGCTGCAAGGTGGCGCAGCCTGATGGTTATTCGCAAGCTGTTGGTACCTGCTACCCAGTTCCACCTGGGCACCCGCACCTGGCGCGATCACCTTGCGGTAAAGGACCGCAGACGCGACTAGCATGCGCATTGCCTTCGATTCCCAGATTTTCTGCGAGCAGGCCTACGGCGGTGTGTCTCGCTATTACAGCTGCCTGGCCGAGGCCTTTCTCGCTGGCGGCCAGGAACTCCACGTGTTCGCCCCACTCCACCAGAATCGCTACCTGGAGCGGCTGCCGCAGGGCACTGTCTCCGGTTTGCGCCTGCCCAAGTGTCCGCCGCGGGCGGAAAGCATCCTCCGCCCGCTCAACGTGGCGCTGGCGCGATCTGGCATCGACCGCTGGCGGCCGGACCTGGTGCATGAGACCTACTACACCCGGCGTCGCACCCACTCCGGGCAATGCCCGACGGTACTGACGGTATACGATATGACGCATGAACTATTTGCCGACACGTTCAACCCCAATGACCCTACCCGCGCCAACAAGGCGGCAGCCGTAATGCGCGCCGACCACGTCATTTGTATTTCCGAAAATACCCGCCGCGACCTGCTGGCCCACTACGCGCTGCCACCAGAAAAAACCTCGGTGGTGCACCTCGGTTACGACCCCCTCAAGCCCTCCCGAGGAGACAATGCTGTTCTCAACCAGAACGTGCCCTACATCCTGTACGTGGCGCGGCGCGATTTTTACAAAAACTTCCACGGCCTGCTGCGGGCCTACGCGATGTCTGCGCGTCTGCAGGGGGACTTCAGGATCGTCGCCTTCGGCGGCGGCGCGTTACGCCGGGTGGAGCTGGAGCTGATGGATGAACTGGGTATCGACCGCTCGCGGGTGGTGCAGGTAGGCGGCGATGATAGCGATCTCGCCCAGGCCTACGAGCAGGCCAGCGTGTTTGTGTATCCCTCACTCTACGAGGGCTTCGGCCTGCCGCCGCTGGAAGCCATGAGTCGCGGCTGCCCGGTGGTCAGCAGCAACAGTAGCTCGATGCCCGAGGTGTTGGGTGAAGCGGCGCAATTCTGCGACCCGGAACAGCCGGAGTCCATTCGCGACAACCTCGAACAGGTCCTTTATTCAAGCGAGCTGGCGGCAGCGCTGGTGGCGCGCGGAAGGGAGCGATCTGCGACATTTACCTGGCAGCGCTGTGCCGACCAGACCCTGGAGATCTACCGCCGCCTGCTCGGCCAGACCTCCAGCGCAGAAGGAGCTTATTGAGATGGCCCTGCAAAAGCGCCTGGTCCAGGGCATCAAGAAGGCCTTTCGCCGAGTCGGCCTGGACATCCGCTTTGCCTCAGAAATCGATGATTTTGACGGCCGCCTGCTGGCAGGCCTGCGCCATCACCGGATCGATACGCTGCTGGACATCGGGGCCAATGAGGGGCAGTTCGCGCTCGGCCTGATCAAGCGCGGCTACGGCGGGCGCCTGGTAAGCTTCGAACCGATGGCAGCAGCGCACGCGCGCCTGTGCCAGCTGGCGGCAAAACACCCGAGCTGGGAAATCGCCGAGGCCGTTGCCCTGGGCTCCGAGACCGGTGAAGCAGAGATCAACGTCTCGGCCAACTCCGTGTCCTCCAGCCTGCTGCCCATCGAGGAAAGTCACCTTCAGGCGGCGCCGCAGTCTGCCTACGTGGGCACAGAAACGATACAGATGGTACGGCTGGACGACATCGCAGCGAAATACGTTGGGGCCGACGATCAGCTGTTCATCAAGATCGACACCCAGGGCTTTGAGTCGCAGGTGCTCGACGGTGCGCAGGACACCCTGGCGCGCTGTACCGGCGTGCTGCTGGAAATGTCTCTGTTGGAGCTGTATTCCGGCCAGCCCCTGTGGGACGAGATGCTCTCAAGGCTGCGCGCCGCCGGCTTCGAGCCCTGGGCCATTGATCGCAGCTTCTCCGACCCCGCCAGCGGTCGCACACTGCAGTGTGACGTTACCTTGTTCCGCGCACGCTAGCGGGCAGCGCTCCACGCCCTGAAGGCTCGCTCGTCGGCGATCAGCTGCTGTACCAGGCGGCGCCGGTCGAGGTCGTATTCCCAGCCCAGTTCCCGCCGGGCCTTGCCGTTGTCGCCATAGATGATGTCCAGTTCAACATTGCGCAGCAGCGCCTGGTTGAAGCTCACGTGGCGGTCGAAATCGAGTTCCAGCTCCGTAAAAACCAGCCGAGCCATGTCCTCCAGGCTACCCACCTCGCCAGAGCAGACCAGGTAATCGTCGGCTGTACCGGTTTGTAGCATGCGCCACATGACCTCTACATAGGCAGGCGCGTAGCCCCAGTCGCGCTGCACAGCCAGGTTTCCCAGTTCGAGGCGCTCCTGCTCCCCGGCGCGAATGTCGAGCGCACCGCTGATGATCTTCTTGATGACAAAGTTGTCTCGCCGCAGGCATGACTCGTGATTGAAGAGGATGCCGCAGCTGGCGTGCATGCCGTAGGCCTCACGGTAGTTCACCGTCAGCCAGTGGGCGGCGGCCTTGGAGACTGCGTAAGGGCTGGCCGGGTGAAACAGCATGGACTCCCGAATCGGCAGTCGATCGCGACCGACGTTGCCGAACATCTCACTGCTGGAAGCCTGGTAGAAGCGCGATGTCGGAGACACGCTGCGGATGGCGTCTAGCAGGTGCTGCACGCTGAGTGTGTTGAACTGAAACGTGTCTGTGGGCTCACCAAAGGATGTACCCACGGAGCTTTGCGCAGCCAGGTTATAGATTTCTGCCGGCTGCTCTTGCCGCAGCAGCGCGTTGACGTCGTCTGCGTTCATCAGGTCCAGGTGCTCGAGCTCCACCCTGTCGGCAATATCGAGAAAGGCCAGGCCCGGGATGTCAGTCGCGGCGCCCGGACGCAGGGTGCCAACAACCCGGTAACCCTTGCCCGCCAATAGCTGCGCCAGATAGGCGCCGTCCTGGCCGCTGATGCCGGTGATGATGGCAGTTTTAGTGTCGCTCATGCCCGGGAGGCTCCCCGCAAACGCTAGTCGCTGTTCTCGGCCGCCGGGGCGAGCCGAACCGGCGCCAGAATAACTGATCGCCCAGCAAAGTTCGCCCCTATGACTGGAAGCTGGGCCCTCATGCACACTTGCGAGCACCTGCGCAGCCGGTCACAATCGAAAGCACCTTCTGCCACACTGCCCGTACCTTGAACACTCCGCTTGGTGATATCACTATCGTCGTCCCGACGCTGAACGCAATGGAGCATCTACCAGGATGCCTGGACAGCATCCAAGAGCAGGTGGGCCCGCTGCTAGGCGACGGCGTCGGGGTGATGGTGCGTGACGCCGGCTCCAAGGATGGCACCCGGGACTATCTCGCAGCCCTGGAAATGCCAGGACTGCGCAGTGTCAGCCTGCCCGACAAGGGCATCTACGACGCCATGAACACAGCTGTCGCGGAAGCGGACAGCGCCTGGGTTTTCTTCCTGGGTGCCGATGACCGGCTGCTCCCCGGATTTGCCCAGGCCCTGGCCCGCCTCGACGATGGCGACGCGGTGTACTATGGCGACGTGGTGCTCACCAGCAACGGACAGTGCTATGACGGCCGCTTCTCCGCCCTCAAGCTGGTTTACAGAAACATCTGTCACCAGGCCATGTTTTTCCCCACAGCGCTGCTGCGGAGCTCACCCTTCGATATCCGCTATCGCACACATGCCGACTGGGCAAAGAACATCGAACTAATGGCCAGCTGCAGCTTCCACTACCTGGACATAGCTGTTGCGCAGTATTGTCATCGCAGCGGTGCCAGTGGGACCCTGGAAGACACGGCCTTTGCCACGGACAAGACCTCATTATTCCGGCGGCATCATGGACAGCTGCTCGCGTTGTGCAGTCTCACGGCGCCGCTGCCAACGGCGCTGTATCACTGGCTCGTTGGCGGACCAGGCCGTTAGGGGTGACTGAGTAAACTGCTAACCTCGGTG
>JASJBK010000007.1 GCA_030066555.1 Halieaceae bacterium | reverse complement strand
GATTAACGCTTGCACCCTCCGTATTACCGCGGCTGCTGGCACGGAGTTAGCCGGTGCTTCTTGTGCAGTTAACATCAAGACCAACAGGTATTAACCGTTGGCTTTTTCTCACTGCTGAAAGTGCTTTACAACCCGAAAGCCTTCTTCACACACGCGGCATGGCTGCGTCAGGGTTGCCCCCATTGCGCAATATTCCCCACTGCTGCCTCCCGTAGGAGTCTGGGCCGTGTCTCAGTCCCAGTGTGGCTGATCGTCCTCTCAGACCAGCTATGGATCGTCGCCTTGGTAGGCTTTTACCCCACCAACTAGCTAATCCAACGCAGGCTCATCCAATAGCGCGAGGTCCGAAGAGCCCCCGCTTTCCCCCTTAGGGCGTATGCGGTATTAGCTTGGGTTTCCCCAAGTTGTCCCCCACTACTGGGTAGATTCCTACGCGTTACTCACCCGTCCGCCGCTGTACTCAGTCCGAAGACCTTTCTCGCTCGACTTGCATGTGTTAGGCCTGCCGCCAGCGTTCAATCTGAGCCATGATCAAACTCTTCAGTTTAATCTTTTACTTCTGTTCCCCTTCCCGAAAGAAGGTTCACAAGAAGGCAGGTTTACGCTTTGCCAGCGCCCACTCTGCAAAACTCGGCCCAGATACGTTTAGAATCAAAAATTACATGAATCAATGAGTCACTTTGTATCTGGATATAGCTAATGCCTATCCCGACAAAAAGTGCCCACACATCTGTCTTTATCTTCTTGTTAAACAACTCTGCGCTCGCAGTGGACCGCAGAAAAGCCCGGGATTCCTGTCCTTTTGGAACTCGTCAGATACCGCTTTTGAGAAGTTCCGGAGGACGTCCCCCGAACCGAGGACGCGCATTATACGCAGATAGGTCTCCCCTGCAAGCGTTTCACAAAGGAAATTTCTAAATTATTTGGGGCCGCCTGCAGCGGCTCGAAAACAGCCGACACCGACGCTCAAACGGCGGCCAGCAATACGACCGCAAGCGCGGGGTATGGGGTAGCTGTTTCTGGCTACTTCGGCTTGCGCCTAAGCAACATCAGTGGCCCTGAGGCCGCGTATAGAAGGGCTGCCGTCAGCAGCACCCGTGGAGGGTCGAGAGTCACCAGGCTAAAGATAAAGACGATGCCGATAATCACCGCAAAGGGAACACGACCGCCCTTATCCAGGTCCTTGAAACTGTAATAAGGCACGTTGGCGATCATGAGTACGCCGATCAATGCCGTCTGCAGCGCCACCAGCACGGCAATCTCAGTGGGGACCGCAGCCCCTACCAGGCCGCTGTCATTGCAAACCCAAACCGTAGCCGTAATGGCGGCTGCCGCCGGCGGGCTGGCGAGCCCGGTAAACCAGGCCTTGTCGGCCACTTCGATCTGGGTATTGAAACGCGCCAGCCGCAGGGCGGCACAGGCTGCGTAGATGAACGCAACTGACCAGCCAAACTTGCCCAGTTCGGAAAGACCCCAGCTGTAGACCACCAGCGCCGGTGCCACGCCAAACGAGACCATGTCAGACAGACTGTCGTACTCGGCCCCGAATTTACTGGAAGCATTGGTCAGGCGGGCGATGCGGCCATCGAGGCCGTCGAACAGCATGGCAAAAAAGATAGCAATCGCGGCGGCCTCGAAATTGCCTTTCATGCCAGCAATGATCGCGTAAAAGCCGGCGAACAGCGCACCGGTTGTAAACAGGTTCGGCAGCAGGTAGATGCCCTGGTGACGGGTAGTTTTGCCCCCTTCCGAGACTTCTTCCTCGTGCTCATCCACCAGCCGGTCGATATCCAGCCCGAAACCCTTGTCGGAACCGGGCTCGGTGGCCGACTTTGCTTCGCTGATATCTACCGGTTGTACCGGCTTTTTCTGATCTTCTGCCATGGTGCCAATGATATCACTTCGCACCGGGATACGAACGCCGGGCCGCTCGCCAGAAAGCCGCCACGAGGGGATTGTCAAGGCGTTGGCGCAGCGCACAGAGGCCCACCGGGAACGGCCCCAGCGGCGCCTCCAGCGGAAGTACCTGCAGGCGGTCCCGGTAAGTGAAGTTATCCAGCACCAGTTTCGGAACAGCACCCACCCCCAGGCCCAGCGCCACCATCGAGGCAATGGCCTCGTGGCCGGTGACCTGTGCATAGATGCGCGGCTTGCTACCTCGCTCACGGAACCAGGCCTCCACCCGCTGCTTGCTGAGGCCGCGCTCGGCGATGATGAAGGGGATGTCCTGCCAGCTATAGGGTGTATTCAACTGCGTGCGGACAGCGCAGTCGAAGGCGGGGCCAATAAACACCAGCGGGGAATGCATCAAGGTCAGGAAATCGAGCTTGGAAGGCAGCCGGTCCGGGCGGGCGGCCACCGCTACATCTTCCTGGCCCTGGTGTACGCGGTTCACCGCATCGGCCTGGTCACCGGTGTGCAGCATGATGTCGATACCGGGCTGGTCACTGCGGAAAGTCTCGAGGATTGGCGACAACACGCTGTAGCTGGCCGTCACCGAGCAGTAGACACTGACCTCACCGCGCAGCGCGTCGAGATCGAGCCGCAGCTCTCCGGTCATGCGCTGCCACTCGTCGACAGTCTGCCGGGCGTAGGCCTGGAAACGCAGGCCGGCTTCCGTCAGCCGCACCTGGCGGCGGTCGCGCTCAAAGAGCTGGCGGCCCAGCTCGGCCTCCATGCGCTGCACGGTACGACTGACCGCCGACAGGCTGAGGTGCTTCTGCTCGGCGGTGCGGCTGAAGCTGAGGCTCTCGGCCAGGTGCAGGAAGAGTTGCAGGGAACGGATATCCATCGATCTTATTTGCGCGTTACGCAATACAGTATTTAGTTTATATCGTTTTACGCAAAATACGAGTCACGCTAGAGTAGCGGCCCCTGACACAGACTCCCGGAGAAACCACATGGGCCAGAACTACTTCAACTCCCTGCCCCTGCGCCTGCAGATCGAGCAGCTCGGCAAGTGCCGCTTCATGGACCGTTCCGAGTTCACCGACGGCGTGGCCAAGCTCAAGGGCAAGAAAATCGTCATCGTCGGCTGTGGCTCCCAGGGCCTCAACCAGGGCCTCAACCTCCGGGACAGCGGGCTCGACGTGGCCTATGCCCTGCGCAAGGAAGCCATCGAGGAACAGCGCCAGTCCTGGAAGAACGCCACCGAGAACGGCTTCACCGTGGGCACCTATGAGGAACTGATCCCCGGCGCCGACGTGGTTATGAACCTGACGCCGGACAAGCAGCACAGCAGCGTGGTGGAAGCCGTGATGCCGCTGATGAAGGAAGGCGCCTGCCTGGACTATGCCCACGGCTTTAACCTGGTCGAGGAAGGCATGCAGATTCGCGCCGACATTACCGTGGTGATGATGTGCCCCAAGTGTCCCGGCACCGAGGTGCGCGAGGAATACAAGCGCGGTTTCGGGGTGCCCACCCTGATTGCCGTGCACACCGAGAACGACCCGAATGGCGACGGCCTCGACATCGCCAAGGCGCTGGCCTCCGGTACCGGCGGCGACCGCGCCGGCGTACTGGAGTCTTCACCTATCGCCGAGGTGAAGTCCGACCTGATGGGCGAGCAGACCATTCTCTGCGGCATGCTGCAAACAGGCGCCATTCTCTGCTTCGACAAGATGGTCGAGAAAGGCGTTGAGCCCGGCTATGCCTCCAAGCTGATCCAGTACGGCTGGGAGACGGTTACCGAGGGCCTGAAGCACGGCGGCATCACCAACATGATGGACCGCCTCAGCAACCCGGCGAAGATCCGCGCCTACTACCTCGCCGAGGAGCTGAAGGACATCATGCGGCCACTGTATGAGAAGCACCAGGACGACATCATGAGTGGTGAATTCTCCAGCACCATGATGACAGACTGGGCCAACGGCGATGCCAATCTGCTGGCCTGGCGCGCCGCCACCCAGGAAACCGCTTTCGAGAACACCCCCAACACCGACCAGGATATCCCCGAGCAGGAATACTACGATCACGGCATCCTGCTGATCGCCATGTGCAAGGCCGGCGTTGAACTGGCCTACGAGGTGATGGTGTCAGCGGGCATCAAGGCGGAGTCGGCCTACTACGAGTCACTGCACGAGACTCCGCTGATCGCCAACACCATCGCCCGCAAGAAGCTCTACGAAATGAATGTGGTGATCTCGGATACCGCCGAGTACGGTTGCTACCTGTTTGACCACGCCTGCCGGCCGCTGCTGGCAGACTTTATGGCCAAGATCGATATCGACGTGATCGGCAAGGGCATGGGCGGCGGCAACGGTGTCGACAACCAGGAGCTGATTCGCGTCAACGACGAGATTCGCAACCACCCGGTCGAGGTGATCGGTCGCGAGCTGCGCGGCTACATGACCGCGATGAAGTCCATCTACTGAGGCGTAGCGTCTCAGGCACTCAATACCAGGTTGTCCCGGTGTATCAACTCCGGGTCACCCTGGTAGCCCAGCAGCTCCTCGATCAGGCCTGAGGCCTGGCCGAGAATGCGGCGAGTTTCATCGATGTTGTAGTTCACAAGACCGCGGGCAATTTCTCGACCGTCGCCGTCTACACAGATCACCATGTCCCCGCGCACGAAGTCACCGTTAGCGGCCTTCACGCCTACTGGAAGCAGGCTGCGGCCTGACTTCAGCAGCACGTCCACCGCGCCATCATCCAGCACCAGCGTTCCCGTGGATTGCACCAGCCCAGCCAGCCATTGCTTGCGCGCGGCCACCGGCGCCTGGCCTGCGGTCAGCAGGGTTCCCAGGCCTTCGCCCTCGGCGAGCCGCTGCATAACCTGCTCTGTTTTACCGTGAGCGATGATGGTCTGGGTGCCCGAGCGCGCCGCCAGCCGCGCCGCCCGCACCTTGGTCAACATGCCACCGCGGCCCAGCCGCCCGCCGCTGCCCGCCATGGCCTCGAGGCCTTCATCGGCGGCGGCCGCTTCCGATATCAGCTCGGCGGCCGGATTGTTGCGCGGATCAGCGCTATAGAGACCCTCCTGGTCGGTGAGGATCAACAACACATCGGCATCGATCAGGTTGGCGACCATGGCCGCCAGGGTGTCGTTGTCACCGAAGCGAATTTCGTCGGTGACCACGGTGTCGTTCTCGTTGACCACGGGAATCACGCCCAGGTCGAGCAGTGTGGTCAGGGTGCTGCGGGCATTGAGGTAGCGATCCCGGGCCGAGATATCGTCGTGGTCCAGCAGCACCTGGGCCGTGTGCAGGTCGTAGTCCTGGAAGGCGGATTCATAGCGCTGCACCAGGCCCATCTGCCCCACTGCCGCCGCTGCCTGTAGCTTGTGCAATTCATGAGGGCGGTCGTCCCAGCCCAGTCGCAGCATGCCGGCGGCGACAGCGCCACTGGACACCAGCACCACTTCCCGACCGGCCTCGCGCAGGCCGGCCATGCCCGCTGCCAGCTCGGCAATCATCTGCTGGTCGAGGCCACGTCCGTCATCGGTGAGCAGGGCACTGCCTACCTTGATTACCCAGCGGCGTGCATCGCGGACAGTTGGCCGGGGGACTTCAGGGGACATACTCGACGTCCACGTCGTAGTCATCGTCATCAAAGTCGTCGTCATCGTCGACATCTACCTTATCCGCCTTACGCTGGTGACGGAGCTCGGCAATGCGTTCCCGCGCCTCTGCCTGCAGGGCCAGCTGGCGCTCGCGCTCAGCCGCAGCCGCTTCCGGGTCCTCCGCCTCGAGCGCGCGCAGTTCCTCGAGCCGGGTCATCAGGTCACCGCAGAGGGCGTCGGTGCCGGTGCCGGAAATTGCCGCGATTTCATATACCGGGCCGCACCAGTCCAGCGCCTCCAGCAGATCGCTGCGTACCGTGGCCAACTGCTCAGCATCGACGAGGTCGGTTTTGTTCAGCACAAGCCAGCGCTCCAGCTGTGCCAGCCCCGGACTGAATCGCTCCAGCTCCCGGGTGATGGCAAGGGCATTGTCGACCGGCTGAGTGCCGTCGAAGGGCGCGACATCGACCAGGTGCAGGAGAATGCGGTTACGGGTCAGGTGACGCAGGAAGCGAATACCGAGGCCGGCGCCGTCCGAGGCGCCCTCGATCAGGCCGGGGATGTCCGCCACCACGAAGCTGCGGTGCGCCTGCACTTTCACGACACCGAGGTTTGGCACCAGGGTCGTGAACGGGTAATTGGCGACCTTGGGTTTGGCCGCGGATATCGCGCGAATCAGGGTGGACTTGCCAGCATTCGGCAGACCGAGAAGGCCGACGTCTGCCAGTACCTTCAGTTCCAGCTTCAGATTGCGGCGCTCGCCTTCGGTGCCGGGCGTGGTCTGTCGCGGAGCCCGGTTAGTGGACGATTTGAAGCGGGTGTTGCCCAGGCCATGAAAGCCGCCGCGGGCGACCAGCAGCTGCTGACCGGCCTCGGACAGGTCACCGAGCACCTCGCCACTGTCTTCATCCAGGACGGTGGTCCCTTCCGGCACTTTCAGCACAAGGTCTTCGCCGCTCTTGCCAGTGCAATTGCGACCGCGGCCCTGTTCACCGTTCTGCGCCGCATAGTGGCGCACGTAGCGATAATCGACCAGGGTGTTCAGCGCGCTGTCAGCTTCCAGGTAGACGCTGCCGCCGTCACCGCCATCGCCGCCGTCCGGGCCGCCCTTGGCGATGTACTTCTCGCGGCGAAAGCTCAGGCAGCCATTGCCACCCTTACCTGCCTGTACGCTGATCGCTGTCTCGTCGACGAATTTCATGTCGCTTCTCCGGTCTACCCGCCGGCCAACAAAAAAGGGGCCAACGGCCCCTTTCTCGATACTGCTACCGGCCCGCGGGCCGATGCGGGTCTCAGGCGCTGACGACCTGAACGAACTTGCGCTTTTCCGGGCCCTTGGTCACGAACTGTACGACACCGTCGGCGGTGGCGAACAGGGTGTGGTCCTTGCCACAGCCGACGTTGACACCGGCGTGGATGCGCGTGCCGCGCTGGCGAACCAGAATATTGCCGGCCTTGACTACCTGACCGCCGTAACGCTTCACGCCAAGGCGTTTGCTTTCGGAATCGCGTCCGTTACGAGTACTACCGCCTGCTTTCTTGTGAGCCATTGTCTATCTCCTACTATCTCCAGGTCAGGTTCCCGATCAGCCGCTGATGCCGGTGATCTTGACCTCTGTGTACCACTGACGGTGGCCCGCCTGCTTGCGGTGGTGCTTGCGGCGGTTGAACTTGATGATCTTCACTTTCTCGTGGCGACCGTGGGAAACCACCTCGGCGGTTACCTTGCCACCATCCACCAGCGGCGTGCCGATCTTGACGTCTTCGCCGCTGCCAACCATCAGGACGCGATCGAACTCGATGCTGTCTCCGGTGGGTGCTTCAATCTTTTCCAGCTTGAGGGTCTCGCCCTCTTCAACGCGGTGCTGCTTGCCACCGCTTTCAATTACTGCGTACATTGTCGCTTCCTCTAGTTCGCCGTCTCGCTGTCTTGTGTGGCCCGCAAGTTATTGCGGGGGCAGAGCTCGGCACTGGGCTATCTACCGCTAGGTACTGCTAAATCGACGGGTCATGGCATGGCCATGGCTCTCGAGGGCGGCGAGTTTACTGGTTTTGACCGGTGCAGGCAAGCGCTAATTCTATATGTCACAATGACTTACGAACCACTATATTACCCAGCCCAACAGCCGGAAACGCTTCATGCTCGCACCGTCCAATACCCCTGAATCGCCTATGCAGGCCATCCGCGCGCCTGTTCTCGCTGACGTCGAGGCAGTCAATGCGCTGATTGTGGCCAACCTGGCGTCCGACGTGGGCCTGGTCGAGAACATCGGGCATTACATTGTCGAGGCCGGTGGCAAGCGTCTGCGACCACTGCTGGCCCTGCTGGCGGCGCGCTGCTGCGGGTACCAGGGCGATGATCACATCAAGTTTGCCGCAGTGGTGGAGTTCATCCATACCGCCACCCTGTTGCACGACGATGTGGTTGATATTTCTGCGCTGCGCCGCGGTCGGCCTACCGCCAACGCCGAGTTCGGCAATGCCCCCAGTGTGCTGGTGGGTGATTTCCTGTACTCACGCGCTTTCCAGCTGATGGTAGCCATCGGCAACATGGACATCATGCGCGACATGGCCAATACCACCAATGAAATCGCCGCCGGCGAGGTGCTGCAAATGGTACGCGCCGGGGACCCTTCCACCGGCGAAGCCGACTACATGGACGTGATACGGCGCAAGACTGCCATCCTGTTTGCTTCCGCCTGCTTCGGCGCAGGCGCGCTGTGCGGTCGCAGTGAAGACCTTGGCGGGCCGCTGGCCGAATTCGGCCAGGGCGTGGGCATCGCTTTCCAGATCATCGACGATGTGCTGGATTACGAGGGCGACCCCGCGGTCATGGGCAAGAACGTGGGCGACGACCTCAACGAGGGCAAGCCCACCCTGCCGCTGATTCACGTACTGAAAAACGGCACCGGCGAGGAACAGGCACTGGTGACGCGTGCCATCAACGACAAGGATGCCGGCGAGATCGACGCCGTGCTGGCGGCGGTGCACCGCAATGGCTCGCTGGACTATGCCCGCAAGCTGGCCGCGGAATACCAGTCCAGGGCCCTGGCCGCACTGGAAAGCCTGCCCACCAATGACTGCCGCGACGCCATGGCAGCCATTGCCCACCTGGCACTGGCTCGGGATCACTAACACCCGATTGCGCTGCCCACAGGCGCTTCCTATACTCCCGCAAAACGTCCAGGGATGCGGCAATGACAGCAGTAAGCGCCGGTACGGCGGAGTTTCCCCACCCGGCCATCGCCGGCAAGCTCGAGACCCTGGCGCGGCGGGACCGCGCCCTGTCGATTGCCGCACTGCTGGATGAAGACCCCTCCCGGGTCGAGCGCTTTGCCGCCGAGGCCGCGGGCTGGCGCCTGGATTTCTCCCGACACCTGCTTCATGACGAAAGCGCCGCCACCCTGCTGGAACTGGCCGTCGCCTCCGGTGTTCTGGAGGACCGCAACGCCCTCTTCGACGGCAGCCCCATCAATCACACCGAGCAGCGCGCCGTACTGCACACCCTATTGCGCGCAAAGACCGCACCGGTCGGGCTCGAGCAGGAGTTTGCCGAGGTTGCCGACTGTAAGGCGCGTATGGGTGACTGGGTGCAGCGGGTACACGATGGAAGCCACACCGGGCATCGCGGTGAGCACATCCAGTCCATCGTCAATATCGGCATCGGCGGTTCCGACCTCGGCCCGCGCATGGTGGTCGAGGCGCTGCGCCCCTATTGGGTAGACGGCATCGATGTGCGCTTCTGCGCCAATGTCGACCCGGATGACCTGGCGGCCGTACTCTCAGGCCTCGATCCCCACAGTACGCTGTTCATTATCTGTTCCAAGACCCTGCGCACCGAGGAGACCTTGCACAATGCCCGCACTGCGCGGCGGTGGATGCTGGACGCGGGTGTGCCGGAAGACGGGATCGCCCAGCACTTCCTCGCCGTCAGCACCAACCTGGAGGCGGCCCGCGACTTCGGTATTCCGGAGGCCAATATCCTGCCCATGTGGGACTGGGTGGGCGGCCGTTTCTCCCTGTGGTCAGCAATCGGCTGGAGTATCGCTTTCGCAGTCGGCATGCAGCGCTTTGAGGAATTACTGGCCGGCGCCGACGCCATGGACCAGCACTTTCGAACTGCTCAGGCCCGCGACAATATGCCGCTGTGGTTGAGCCTGCTGGAGGTCTGGTACGTGAACTTCATGGGAGCGGCGGCCCACGCGGTGATTCCCTACCAGCAACAGCTCGCCAAGCTGCCGGCTTTCCTGCAGCAGCTATCCATGGAGAGCAACGGCAAGTCGGTAAACCACGCCGGGCAAAGCCTCGACTATGCCACAGCCCCGATCCTGTGGGGCGATGTCGGCACCAATGGCCAGCACTCCTTCCACCAGTTACTGCACCAGGGAACAGTGCTGTGCCCCACCGATTTCGTGGTAATCACCGGCAATGTCGCCGGCTCGGAGGGCAAGGCGAGGCTACTCGCCAACGGACTCAGCCAGATGCGAGCGCTCATGGTGGGTCGCGACCAGGATGCCTCACAAAGCTCCCTGGAAGATCGCGGTATCGACGCCAAGCGTGCGACCGCACTGGCACCGCACCTGGTGATACCCGGCAACCGGCCCAGCTCAACCCTGAGCTGCGAGGCGCTGACGCCATACAGCCTGGGAGCGCTGCTCGCACTCTATGAGCACAAGACCTTCTGCAGCGGCCGCATCTGGCAGATCAACTCTTTCGACCAGTGGGGCGTGGAACTCGGCAAGGAGATGGGAGCGGAAATTTTTGCCGCCCTGGGCGGCTCGGGCCAGAGCTTTGATGCCTCAACTGACGCGGCGCTGGCCGGAGTCAGCCATGAGTGAGGCGCGTGTCGCGGTACTGGGCCTTGGCTATGTCGGCCTGCCACTGACCCTTGCACTGGCCCGGCACCAGCCGACCCTGGGCTTTGATACCAACCCGGCGCGTGTTGCGCAGTTGCAGGCAGGACGGGACAGCAGCGGCGAGGTGGATGCCTCTGAGCTTGAAGACACCGCCGCCGTGTTCAGCGCAGTCCCGGGAGACCTCGATAATTGCGACATCTATATTGTCACCGTGCCCACCCCGATCGATGCTGACCGCCGTCCCGACCTGCACCCTCTGGGGGCAGCCAGCGGGATGATAGGTGAAGTTCTCAAGCCCGGAAACATCGTGATCTACGAATCCACCGTATACCCGGGATGCACGGAGGAGTACTGTGTGCCGATCCTGGAGAGAGCCTCCGGCCTGAAGTTCAACGAAGATTTCTTCGTAGGCTACAGCCCCGAGCGCATCAACCCCGGCGATGTGGAGCGCCGCCTGCCCGACATCATCAAGATCACTGCCGGCTCAACATCGGAGACCGCGAGCACGGTCGACGCCCTTTACAAGCGCATCGTCAGCGCCGGCACATTTCCGGTCAGCAGCATTCGCGTGGCCGAGGCCGCCAAGGTGATCGAGAATACCCAGCGCGATGTGAATATCGCGCTGACCAACGAATTCGCACAGATCTTCAAGCGCCTCGACATCAATACCGAAGAGGTGCTGGCTGCCGCCGGCAGCAAATGGAATTTCCTGCCGTTCCGCCCGGGCCTGGTCGGCGGGCACTGCATCGGCGTCGATCCCTACTACCTGGTGCACCGCGCCAACCAAGCGGGTTACTTCCCGGAAATTATCTCAGCCAGCCGCCGGCTCAATGACCAGATCGGCCAACAGGTGGCTACCGAGGTCATGCATATGATGACTCAGCGGCGGCTGCATGTGGTTGACTCCGACATCCTGGTCATGGGCGTGGCTTTCAAACCAAACTGCAGCGATATTCGCAACACGCTGGTAGCTGACATCATCGCGGAGCTGGCCAGTTGCAATGCCAGGGTGAGCGTGTGGGACCCATTGGTGAATGCCGAGGAAGCGAGTCAGGACCTGGGCCTGCAGTTGATTGAAAAGCCCGAAGACAGCTACGACGCCGTCATCCTGGCGGTAGGGCACGACCACTTCCGCTCGCTGGGCGCAGAAACCATCAGGGGCCTGTGCCGCTCCGGCGGTGTACTGTACGACACCACCTATATACTGCCGCTGAACATGGTCGACGGCAGGCTGTAGTTCAGCTAAGAGTCGAGTCAGGCGTCTACCAGCGCCAGCAGTTCGTCGGTTTTTTCGCGCATCAGGGCGCTGTCACCGCGACTCTCGACATTGAGTCGCACCACCGGCTCGGTGTTGGACATCCGCAGGTTGAAGCGCCAGTCCGCAAAGTTCACACTCAAGCCGTCGGTGAAATCGACCGACTCGGCGTCACCGGCGTAGCGCTCCTCGATGGTCGCCAGCAGGGACTTCGGGTCTTCCACCTGGCGATTGATCTCACCGCTGCAGGGGTAGGCCGACATACGCTCGGCGACCAGCTCGGAGAGCGGCGCACCGCGCTCACTCACCAGGCCCGCCACCAGCAGCCAGGGAATCATGCCGCTGTCGCAGTAGGCAAAATCGCGGAAGTAATGGTGGGCGCTCATCTCACCCCCGTAGACCGCGTTCTCGGCGCGCATGCGCTCCTTGATAAAGGCATGGCCGGTCTTGCTCTGCACGGCCTCACCGCCCAGCTGCGCCACCACGTCCAGCGTGTTCCAGGTCAGGCGCGGGTCGTGCACAATCTTGCCGCCGCCCGAGCGGCGCAAGAAGGCCTCGGCCAGCAGCCCGACCAGGTAATAGCCCTCGACGAACTCGCCGCGCTCATCGAAAAAGAAGCAGCGATCAAAATCGCCGTCCCAGGCAATGCCGAGATCGGCACCGTGTTCACGCACCGCATCTGCGGTGATGGCGCGGTTCTCCACCAGCAGCGGATTGGGTACGCCGTTGGGGAAATTGCCGTCAGGCTCGTTCAGCAGCTTGATGAACTCGAACGGCAGTTCACTCTCGATGCGATCGACCACCAGGCCAGCACCGCCGTTGCCGGCATTGACCACCAGCTTCAGGGGCTTGAGGACGCCCAGGTCAACATAGGACAGCAGGTGCTGGATGTAGGCGCCAGAGGTGTCCAGAGGCTTGAGATCACCGCGCTCACCGGGCTCGGCAAAGGCATTGGCCTCGGCCAGCTCGCGAATCTCCACCAGGCCGCTGTCGCCGCTGATGGGCTGTGCGCCGGCGCGAACGAACTTCATGCCGTTGTAGTCCTTGGGATTGTGGCTGGCGGTTACCACGATGCCGCCGCCAACCCCTGAGTGATCTGTGGCGAAATAGATCTCCTCGGTACCACAAAGGCCAATATCGAAGACGTCGACGCCACTGTCGCGCAGGCCGTTGGTCAGCGCACCCTTGATGGACTCACTGCTGAGGCGAATATCGTGGCCGACCACTACCGTGCCCGGGTTAATCACCGCCGCGTAGGCGCGGCCGATCCGATAGGCAATGTCCTCGTTAAGCTGGTCTGGAATGCGGCCGCGGACATCATAGGCCTTGAAACAGGTCAGTTCGCTCATGCTGGATCCGCGTAGACGTTCTCAAACACGTAATTGGTGGCCTCGACAAAGCCGGTAACGCTGCCGCAGTCGAAGCGGCGGCCCTTGAACTTGTAGGCCATCACGCAGCCTTTTTTGGCCTGTGTCAGCAGGGCGTCGGTAATCTGTACCTCACCATTCTTGCCTGGAGGTGTCGCGCGGATAATGTCGAAGATATCGGGTGTGAGGATGTAGCGGCCGATGATCGCCAGATTGGACGGCGCCTCACCTTCCGGCGGCTTTTCCACCATGTCGTCTACCCGGTAGAGCCCGTCCTTGAGTTCCTCGGCCTTGATCACACCGTACTTGTGGGCCTCCTCCATGGGGACTTCCTGGATGGCCACAATGCTGCAGCGGAACTGGGTATAGAGCTCGGCCATCTGCGCCAGCACGCCGGGGCCGCCCTCGTTGAGGCACAGGTCATCAGACAACACCACGCCGAAGGGTTCGCTGCCAATCAGGGGTTCGCCGGTGAGGATCGCATGGCCAAGGCCCTTCATTTCACGCTGGCGCACCATGGTGAACACACCCTGCTCCAGCACGTTGCGAATGCTGCCCAGATACACTTCCTTGCTGGTGCCGGCAATCTGGTGCTCCAGTTCATAGCTGATATCGAAATGATCGGCGATCGAGCGCTTCCCACGGCCGGTCACGAACGAGATGGTGTTCATTCCCGCCTCAATGGCCTCTTCCACACCGTACTGCACCAGCGGCTTGTTCACTACCGGCAGCATCTCTTTGGGCATGCTCTTGGTGGCGGGCAGGAAGCGGGTTCCGTATCCCGCAACCGGAAACAGGCATTTGTTGATCATCACTTTCTCCCTGGCTTGTCCATGGCTGAAAAACCGATGCTCTGCGGGCGGCTTGCCCGCTCAGTCTTCGTGCCGGCCGTAGATGTCGTCGAAACGTACAATATCGTCCTCACCCAGGTAGGATCCTGACTGGACTTCAATCAGCTCCAGCGGGATGCGCCCGGGATTCACCAATCGGTGCTTGTGACCCAGCGGGATATACGTAGATTCGTCTTCCCCCAGCATAAAGACCTTGTCCTCACAAGTCACTTCAGCCGTGCCACTAACGACAATCCAGTGCTCGGCGCGGTGGTGGTGTTTTTGCAGGGAGAGCTTCTGGCCCGGGTTAACCACGATACGCTTTACCTGAAAGCGGTCGCCATCGATGAGCGATTCATAGGAGCCCCAGGGCCGGTAGACCCGGGCGTGGAGGCGGGCCTCGTCGCGACTTTTCGACTTGAGCGCGGTGACCAGCCGCTTGACGTCCTGTACCCGCTCACGGTCGGAGACCAGCACCGCGTCTGGCGTTTCCACCACTACCAGGTTGTCGACACCGGTAGCAGCCAACAGGCGCGATTCGGCTCGCAGGTAATTGTTGCTGCCCTGATCCAGCAGCACATCCCCCTGCAGCACATTGCCCCGGGTATCCTTGTGGCCAGCGTCCCACAGCGCCGACCAGGCACCGACATCGCTCCAACCGCAGTCCAGGGGCACCACTGCACCCAATGCGGTTTTTTCCATGACGGCGTAGTCGATGGAGTCGGACGGGCAGGCCTCGAAGGCCGCCCGGTCAAGGCGCACGAAATCGAGGTCTGTGGAGGCGCCGGCCAGCGCAGCCTCGCAGGCGCTGACCATGTCTGGTGCCAGGCGTCGCAGCTCATCCAGGTAGACCTTCGCCCCCAGCAGGAACATACCGCTATTCCAGTAGTAGTCGCCACTGGCCAGGTAGCCGGCCGCCGTATCGGCATCGGGCTTTTCGACAAACTCGGCGATGGAAAAGCTGCCCTCATCGAGGGCGTCGGAGCGGCGGATATAGCCGTACCCGGTCTCAGGTCGATCGGGCACCACACCGAAAGTTACCAGTCGCCCTGCCCGCGCCTGCACCAGGGCGAGCTCGACTGCGGCCAGAAAAGCCGGGGTGTCGCTAATGAGGTGATCAGCAGGTAACACCAGCAGCATTGCTGACTCGTCCTCGGCCAGCGCGCGAAGTGCAGCAATAGCAACCGCCGGGGCCGTGTTGCGGCCGACCGGCTCCAGCACGATCTCCCCCGCATACCGTTCATGCACCTGTTCGGCGACGATGAAGCGGTGCTCTTCATTGCAGATATAAAGCGGACTTGAATCCATCACACTGACGACCCGGGCCACCGTGTCTACCAGCATGGAATTTTCGCTCGCCAGCGGCAGGAACTGTTTGGGATAGGCCTCGCGTGAAACCGGCCAGAGTCGACTGCCGACACCGCCGGAGAGAAGCACGGCTTTTAACATCAAAAATCCTTATACGCTGCCAGCGGGATGCGAAAAACCGGTGTTTTCCCGGCTTTTTCGAGGCTGCTGAGTTTAACCCACACTGGACATGCGGTCACCAGAGTTTAGAATGCAAAACGCGAATGCGCCCCTCAGGATCCCCCCGCATATGACCTCACAAAGCAGCTTTTCCAAGGATGAACTCGTTGCCTGCGGCAAGGGCGAGATGTTTGGCCCCGGCAATGCGCAGCTGCCCCTCGACAACATGTTGATGATGGATCGTGTGATGCACATCAGCTCCGAGGGCGGCGCATACGGCAAGGGCGTGATCAACGCAGAGCTGGATATCAACCCGGAGCTCTGGTTCTTCCAGTGTCATTTCGAGGGCGACCCGGTGATGCCGGGCTGCCTTGGCCTGGATGCCATGTGGCAGCTGGTGGGTTTTTTCCTGGGCTGGCGCGGCAACCCGGGCCGCGGCCGGGCGTTGGGTGCCGGCGAAATCAAATTCACAGGCCAGGTACTTCCGACTGCGAGCAAGGTGGAGTACACCATCGACATGAAGCGGGTCATCGAGCGCAAGCTGGTGATGGGGATTGCCGACGGCACCATGGCGGTCGATGGCAAGGAAATCTACCAGGCCAAGGACCTGCGGGTTGGCCTGTTCCAGCAAACAGATAACTTCTAACCGGAATCAACCCATTATGGCCAGACGCGTTGTAGTAACCGGTATTGGCATCACCTCCTGCCTGGGAACCAACCCGCTCGCCGTGATCGAGTCCCTGCGCGAGGGCCGTTCCGGCATCAGCTTCCAGCAGGAGCAGGTCGACGTGGGTATGAAGAGCCACATCGCGGGCTCCATCGACATCGACCTCAGTGAGCACATCGACCGCAAACAGCTGCGCTTCATGGGGCCGGCTGCGGCCTATGCCTACCTGGCCATGCAGCAGGCCATCGAGGACGCCGGCCTCGATGAGAGCCTGGTGTCCAACGAGCGCAGTGGCATTATCGCCGGTTCCGGCGGCGCCTCGTCGTCAAGCCAGGTAGAAGCGGCGGACATTCTGCGCGACCGGGGCCTGCGACGCGTGGGTCCCTACCGGGTGACCCAGACCATGGCCAGCACCGTGTCCGCCTGCCTGGCAACGCCTTTCAAGATCAAGGGCATCAACTATTCAATTTCCAGCGCCTGCAGCACCAGTGCACACTGCATCGGCAACGGCATGGAGCAGATCCAGCTCGGCAAACAGGACATCATCTTCGCCGGCGGTGGCGAGGAATTGCACTGGAGTATGTCCTGCCTGTTCGACGCCATGGGCGCGCTGTCCACCAAGTACAACGAAACACCGGAGCAGGCCTCACGGGCCTACGATGCCAACCGCGACGGCTTTGTCATTGCCGGTGGCGGCGGCATGCTGGTGCTGGAGGAACTGGAACACGCCCGGGCGCGCGGCGCAAAAATCTACGCCGAACTGGTCGGTTATGGCGCCACGTCCGATGGCTACGACATGGTGGCACCCTCCGGGGAAGGCGCGGTGCGCTGCATGCGCCAGGCCCTGGCCACGGTGGAAGGTCCGGTGGACTACATCAACGCCCACGGTACCAGTACCCCGGCCGGCGATATCCAGGAGCTGAAAGCCGTCAAGGAAGCCTATGCGGGCAAGGATATCCCGCTGGTGGGCTCTACCAAGTCCCTGTCCGGACACTCACTGGGCGCCGCCGGTGTGCAGGAAGCTATTTACTCGCTGCTGATGATGCAGGAAGACTTCGTGGCCGCCTCGGCCAATATCGAGGACCTGGACCCGGAAGCGGAAGGCATGCCGATTGCTCTCAAGCGCGCCGACAGTGCCGGTTTGCAGCGAGTGATGTCCAACAGCTTCGGCTTCGGTGGCACCAACGCCTCGCTGGTGTTTCAGCGACTGAGCTGATCCAGCAGAACCACCTGCACTGCCTCGCCGCAGGCCACGGTCTGGCCCGGCGGCAGCACCACCAGCGCATTCGCCCAGCTCACCGAACTCAGCACGCCGGAGCTCTGGTTGTCATGCAACTGCACCCGCAGGGCGCCGTCGCTGTCCTCAACCCGGGCCCGCAGGAACTCCAGACGTGAACCCGCTCGCTTGATCTCGAATTCGGCCTGCGCCGGCAGCGCCAGCGGCGGTGAAGCTTGCGTGCCCTGGCAGGCGAACAGCCAGGGACGCACAATCATTGAAAAGGTCACGTAAACTGCCGCCGGGTTTCCAGGTAATCCGAAGAAACCGGTGCTGCCGATCCTGCCATAGGCCAGCGGTTTGCCCGGCTTGACGCGCAGCTTCCATAACTTGAGGCTGCCAAGCGCCTGCACCTGGTTCTTGACGTGGTCCTCTTCACCCACCGACACACCGCCAGTGCTGATCACACAATCGCTAGCTTCCGCCGCAGCCTCGAGCACACGCCGGGTAGCGTCCGGGTCATCGGGCACCATGCCGAAATCCTTCACCTCGAAGCCCAGGGAGACCAGCAGGCCCTGCAAGGTATAGCGGTTGGAATTGAATATCTGCCCCGGGGCAAGTGACGCTGCCGTACCGGGCTCTACCAGTTCGTCCCCGGTGGAGAGAATGCCCACCACCAGCCGCCGGTACACCTTGAGCTCGGCGCAGCCCACCGAGGCCAGCACGCCAAGGTCCTCCGCCTGCAGGCGGCGACCGGCGGCCAGTACCCGACTGCCCTGCTCCAGGTCCTGGCCGGCACGGCGGATATTCTCGCCCGCCACCACTGCCTGGGTTAGCTGGATCTGGTCGCCGTCCAGCGTACAGTTTTCCTGCATGACGACTGCGTCCGCCCCCGGCGGCACCGGTGCGCCAGTGAAAATGCGTGCTGCGGTACCTGGCGCCACTTCCTCCCCTGCACTGCCGGCGGGGATGCGCTGGGTCACCTTGAGGGTCATAGACGATTCCTCGGCGCGCAGCGCGTAACCGTCCATGGCGCTGTTGTCGTCGTTGGGCACTGGCACCGCCGCCAACACATCCTCGGCCAGGGTGCGTCCCAGGGCGCCCACCAGGGGCACAATCTCGACGTCGGCAACCGGCGTGGCGTCTTCCAGGATCAGCGCCAGTGCCTCATCCAGCGGGGTCAGCCCGGCCAAACCTCAGGCACTCTCATCACGGGAACGGGCGTCGCGGACGCGAACAACGCCGACAAAATTGCAGGGACGATGGGTGCTGTCGAGCTGCTCCCGGATAATCCCTTCCCAGGCGGTGCGGCAGGCCCCGGTGGAGCCGGGCATGCAGAAGATCACCGTATTGTTGGCAAATCCACCCAGCGCCCGTGACTGGACCGTGGAGGAACCGATCTCCTCGAACGAAAGCGCACGAAACACTTCACCAAAACCCTCGATGGCCTTGTCGAACAGCGGCGCCACTGCCTCCGGGGTGCTGTCGCGACCGGAGAAGCCGGTACCGCCGGTAACCAGCACCGCATCTACTCCGCTGTCGGCAATCCAGCCAGAGAGCACGGCGCGGATCTGGTACACATCGTCCTTGACGATGCGGTGGTCGGCGACCCGGTGGCCGGCGCTGGCCAAAGCTTCAGCGAGGTACTGGCCGGAGGTATCGTTCTCCTCCGTGCGGGTATCCGACACGGTGAGAACGGCGGCATCAAGCGCCTGCTTCTCGGTGTCCGACGCTTTCACCATCGGTTTTCTCCTTGGCGCTGTAGTGCGCATAAAACTGTTTTACATGCCCTGCCACACTGGCCCGCCAGGGCTGCTGCTTGATGGCAAAGGTATCGCGAATCTTGCTGCAGTCGAGGCGGAACTCCAGGGTTTCCCAGTCGGCAGCATCCGGGGCCCCGGCATTGCCGTCTTCCTGTTCCAACGCGGTGAGAATCGAGGGGTCGTCCTCATCGAAGGCGGTGTACTGGTAGGCCGCCGCCAGCAGCACCTCGGCAAACTCATAGCAGCTGGTCACGTCTGCACTGCAGTAATGGAAGATGCCCCAGGCCTCGAGGCCGCAGCCATACTGGTCGACCATGCCGGAGACCACCCGCGCCGCGTCTTCCACCGCTACCGGGCAGCCGCGCAGTTTGCGGCTCAGTGACAGGCTGCCGTGTTCGTGCAGGCGATTGAGCATCCAGGTCAGGGAAGTGCTGCCCACCGGCGAGAAAACCGGCCCCATGCGCAGGATTACGTGGCGCTCGCAGTGGTCGCGCACCGCCGTTTCCGCGGCACTCAGGAGGCTGGCCAGGGTCGACATACCGTCGGGATAGTCGTCTTCCCTATAAGCTCGAGACTCGTTGCCCTGGAAGATGGCAGCGCAAGACAGCAACAGGAGCGGTACGCGCAGCGCCTGGCTGGCGCGAGCCAGCCAGGTACAGCGCTCTATATCGGCGTCGTGAATGCGGATGCCACCGTCGGCAGCGGCCTGGATTCTCACATCGAGGGCAATACTGGCTTCGCTGCGGCGCAGGGCCTTCTTGGCCTGTCGCTCGCTCTTCCAGCGGCTCTCGGACTTGGTGAGCGCGGCGTAGTCGGTGCCGCGCAGGTCAAAAAAATTACACAGCGCCTGGCCAACAGGAGTATCGGAACCGATCAGGAGCACTTTCATGGCCGAACACTAACCCGGTCACACACCTGCTGGTAATGCCGCGACGCGATCAGAAGGGAATGTCGTCGTCAAAATCTTCGAAACTGGCTGGCGGTGCAGCCTGCCCGCCAGCTGCCGCCGCCTGCTGTGGCGCCGGCGCAGGAGCGGCAGTCGGGGCGTCGTAACCCTGGCCCTGGTCTGGATAGGGCGCGCCCATGCCGCTGCCGCGGCTATCCAGCATCTGCATCTCATTGCCGACGATTTCGGTGGTGTAGCGATCCTGCCCGGATTGATCCTGCCACTTGCGGGTGCGCAGTGAGCCTTCGACATAGACCTTGGAGCCCTTGCGCAGGTACTCACCCGCGATCTCGGCGAGGCGATTGAAAAATACCACTCGGTGCCACTCGGTCCGCTCCTGCGGTTGGCCGGTCTGCTTGTCCTTCCAGCTCTCGCTGGTGGCGAGGGAGATGTTGGTGACGGCGGCGCCCGACTGCGTGTAGCGGGTCTCAGGGTCGTTCCCCAGGTTGCCGATGAGAATCACCTTGTTGATGCCGCGAGCCATGTTATGTCCTCTCTATAGTAAGCAGGAAACTATAACATTACGTCGCATCGATGCCACGGGCCGGCACCGCAAAACCGCTCGATTCGGCGGGCCTTGATCAGCCGCGGTCGGGTATGGCAGCGCCCACAGTGTCTGGCTCGTCCGCCAGCATGTTACTGTCAAACAGCTCGGCGTTTACCTTGAGATAGACCGTGTCCTCCTCGCGCATGACCAGCATATCCGCCACGCCCGGTGCCGTGCGCAGGCGCTCGAGCACCGCGTCCGCCGCGCGCGGGTCCGCGGGCAGGCGTACCAGGTGGTTGGCCAGGTTGCCCGGGGTCTGCATACCCAGTGCCAGCGGCAGCCACAACAGGGCGACCACTGCGCACAGCACCAGCACCGCGTCGGTGCCACCAAGCTGGAGCGCCAGGCCACCGGCGGTGCCACCGACAAAGGCGCCGAGGAACTGGAAAGTTGCATAGACACCGAGTGCGGTGCCCTTGCCGCCTGCATACACCGCCTTGCTTACCAGGCTCGGCAGGGCCGCTTCAAGGTAGTTGAAGGCTGTGAAGTAGAGCCACAGACCCAGGCAGAAAACGGTCAGCCCCAGGCTCCCCATGGCCAGCAGCTGGGACAGCGCCAGGCAGCAGATACCCAGCCCCAGGGCCAGCTTCAGCCGCCCCTGCCGCTCAGACAGCAGCATGAAGGGCACCATACCCAGTACTGATGCGACCAGCACCGGCAGATAAATCTTCCAATGCTGGTCACGGCCCACGCCCAGCGACTGCTCCAGCACCAGGGGCAGGCCGACGAAGGCCGCCATCAACAGGAAATGCAGGGTAAAGACCCCGGTATTGAGCCTCAGCAGGTTGCGATCCACCAGGGTGCGCCACAGCAGGGATGGGACGGTGCCTACTTCACCATGGGTCGCCACACGCCGCACCCTGGGCACTGCCAGCACCAGCACCAGGATACCCAGCAGCGCCATGCCGCCGGTGGCGTTGAATACCAGGGGAAGACCGCCAGTTGCTGCCAGCAGCGGCCCCAACATCATTGCCAGGGCAAAGGAGAGACCGATACTGATGCCCACCAGCGCCATGGCCTTGGTGCGCTGCTCATCGCGGGTCAGGTCGGCTACCAGTGCCATGATGGTGCTGGAAATCGCGCCCGCACCCTGCAGCAGGCGGCCAGCGATAACGCCTTCGATGGTGGTGGCCTGGGCTGCCACGAAGCTGCCGAAGGCGAACAGGGCAAGCCCGCCGAGCAGCACCGGCAGCCTGCCGACCCGGTCTGACAACATGCCCAGTGGCACCTGCAGCAGGGCCTGGGTGAGGCCGTACACACCGATGGCGAGGCCAATCAGCGCCGGCGTTGCACCCTCCAGTTCATCCGCGTAGAGCGCCAGCAGCGGCAATACCATGAACAGCCCCAGCATGCGGAAACAGTACAGTGCCGCCAACGCTGCCACGGAGCGGCGTTCGAGGGCATTCATAGGGGTCTTGGTCAGCATGGCATTACCGAATAAAACGCCGCGAATAGTAGCATGTCTGTACGTACCGGGAGCGCGTCCTGGCCGCAAATTGATGGCAAAAAAAAGGGCGGCAAAATGCCGCCCTTATCAACAGTGTCAGTATCACTCGGCAGGCGGTATCAGCACCGTGTCGATGACGTGGGCAATGCCGTTGTTGGCCACCACGTCGATAGCAATTACCCGTGAGTCGTTGACGAACAGAGTGCCCGAGGTGACGCTCAGGGTGACGGAGTCACCGTTGGCCATTTCCACCATGCTACCCGCGAGAGCGACTGCAGCGGCAGACTCGACTTCCTGACCCACGATCACGTGGTACAGGAGGATGTCGCTGAGGGTGTCGGTGTCTGCGAGCAGATCGTTGATGGTGTCGGTGCCGAGCTTGGCGAAGGCGTCGTCGTTCGGCGCGAACACCGTGAACACC
>JASJBK010000143.1 GCA_030066555.1 Halieaceae bacterium | reverse complement strand
CAGATGCGCGACGTGCTGACCGAGGCGCAGCGCGACATCATGCGTGAGCACCGCTCACGGCAAGACGGCAGGTACCGCGGTCGTCCAGAAGAGGAAGAGCAATAAATCCAGGGAACTCATCATTCACGTTGGCACGACCTTTCGTCATTCCCGCGCAGGCGGGAATCCAGAGAACGAAGGCTGGATTCCCGCCTGCGCGGGAATGACAGTTATGGCGCGGGAATGACAGCTGTGGTGCGGGAACGACCGCTACAGGGCCGGAACTGAAGGGTCAGGCGTGCCGGCGCGTGCGTCCGGTGGGGTTGGCTTTCAGCGGGTTTTCCGGCCAGGGGTGCTTGGGATAGCGCCCCTGCATTTCCTTGCGCACCTCGAAGTAGCTGTTGCGCCAGAAACTGGTGAGGTCCTGGGTTACCTGCAACGGGCGTCCCGCCGGTGACAACAGGTGTATCAGCACCGGGATACCGAGGATCTTCGGCGTCTCTATACAGCCAAACATTTCCTGAAGCTTGACCGCCAGTAGCGGCGGGTCCTGGGTGTAATCGACACGGACCTGGGAGCCGGAGGGCACCTCGAGCTTCTCGGGCACCAGGCTTTCCATTTCCTTGGGCAGCGGCCAGGGGATCATCGCAGTAAGAATGCTGCGCAGGTCCAGCTTCTGGAAATCCGCCAGCTTCTTCACCGTACCCAGGTAAGGCAGCAGCCAGTCTTCCAGATTGCCCATCAGCGCCTCGTTGGACATATCCGGCCAGGGGTCTCCGATCTCGCGGTGCAACAGGTTCACCCGCGCCCGCCACTGCACCAGGTCATCGGTCCAGGGCAGCACATTCAGGCCACGCGCCCACATCAGTTCCAGCAGGGCCTGCTGGTGGGCGCGGCTGGGAATATCTTTCAGCGGTTCGCGGGCCAGCACCAGGGCGCCGATACGGCGCTGGCGCTCGGCCACGAAGCGCTCGTTGCGATCGTCCCACTCCACCCGGTCGGCGGTTTCGATACAGTCTGACAGCAGGCCCATGAACAGGCCCTTGTTGAGCGGAGCCGCCAGCCACACGCGGTCCTGCGCTGCACCGATCTGCCCGCCCAGTTCCGCCACCGCCAGCCATTCCTCATTACAGAGCGGGTCGGACGGGTCCAGCGCGGCGGCACGGCCGTTGGCGAGCTGGTAGATGTGGCCGCTCTCGCCGCGACGGCGGGCGATGCGATCCGGATAAGCCTCGGCGATGAGGGCGCCGACATTGGCGACATTCTCGCGGCCGGTAGGCAGGCCCCGGCACATCACCTTGAAATAGGTCATCTGGCGCTGGGCACGCACTTTCCAGTGGTGCTGTCCCGTGGGGCAATCTTCCTTGTCCTGCACGATCGCCAGCCGGCGCTCGATATCCGCGCCGAAGTCAGGAAACGGGTCGCGCTCGCTCATGATGGCGGCCAGGGCGCAGACTTCCTCGCGCAGGCCCCACTTGCAGCCGCGAATCATCATATGGGCGACCCGCGGGTGCACCGGCAGGCGCGCCATCTGCTCGCCGGTGCGGGTAACGACCCAGGCACCGCCGGAACCAGCCGTAATGGCATCAAAGCCCTGCAACAATTCCAGGGCCTGGGCCCAGGCTCCGGCCGGGGGCTTGTCGAGCCAGTCCAGGGAATTCACATCATCGATGCCCCAGGCGAGTAGCTGCAGTGCCGTCTGGCTGAGGTCCGCCTGCAGGATTTCTGGCGGCGCCTGTTGCACCAGCTCGCGCTGCTGGGCTTCACTCCACAGCCGATAACACTTGCCCGGCCCCATGCGCCCGGCACGGCCGGCGCGTTGCACCGACGAGGCCTTGCTGATGCGGCGGGTATAAAGACGCGACATACCGGTGACCGGATCGTACTGGGGCGCACGCTCCAGGCCGCAGTCGATCACGACCTTGATGCCGTCAATCGTCAGGGAGGATTCCGCCACGTTGGTGGACAACACCACCTTGCGGTCGCCCAGCGGCGCGGGCTCGATGGCCTGCTGCTGGTTATACAGCGCCTGGCTGCCCGCCAGTGGCCGCACCGTCACACCGGGCATGTCCGGCAGGGCGAACTCCACCACGCGGATTTCCCGCTCGCCGGGCAGGAATACCAGCACACTGCCACTGCGCGGGTCGGCCAGCACGCGTTGAATCGTATCGACCACCGGGCCGATGATGGAAGCGCCGGGCTTGCGCGGGGCGCCGTAATAGACCTCGACCGGGTGCTGGCGGCCCTGCGATCGCACCACCGGCGCATTGAGCAGCTTGTCGACCGGCACTCCTTCGAGGGTGGCCGACATCACCAGGATGCGCAGCGGGTCGTCCGGATCGCGGAACAGCTCCCGGGCCTGTAGCAGCAGCGCCAGGCCCACATCGGTGTGCAGGTGGCGCTCGTGGAATTCATCGAAGATCACCATGGCCACCCCGGGCAGCGCCGGATCTTCCTGCAGCATGCGGGTGAGAATGCCCTCGGTAATCACTTCAATATGGGTATTTGCGCTGACCTTGGTGCCCTGGCGGATGCGGTAACCGATGGTCTCGCCGACATCTTCGCCCAACAGCTGCGCCATGCGCGTGGCCGCGGTACGGGCCGCCAGCCGGCGCGGTTCCAGCACCAGGATCTTGCGGTACTCGAGCCAGGGCGCGGTCAGCAGGTGCAGCGGTACGATCGTTGTCTTGCCCGCGCCTGGGGGCGCCTCCAGCACGGCGTCCAGGTTTTCTTCGAACGCCGCGGAGATCTGCATGAGAACGTCGCTGATGGGTAGATCTGTTTCCATGACCATAAAACCTACCCCATCAAACCCGCCCGGTCACTGGAATAATGCTCATTTGCGAACCTATTAACAGAACAGGTCCCATGCGCCGACACTGCTACACTGATCAGCCATATAAGTATAAGGAGCCTGACCGTGAGCAATTACAAAACTATCTCTTCTTTTTGTGACACCTGGGCCAGCCGCGACATCGACGCCCTGATGGATTTCTTCGCCGACGACGCCGTATACCACAATATCCCCATGGACCCGCCCAACCAGGGCAAGGAGCAGATTCGCGCGGTGATCGAGATGTTTATGAAGGACCCCGATGCGGTCACCTTCGCGGTACACCACCAGGCGGAGAGCCCCGACGGCGTGGTGCTGAACGAGCGCACCGACACCTTCCAGATCGGCGAGCACCAGATCCAGCTGCGGGTGATGGGTACATTTGAGCTCGCCGACGGCAAAATCACCGCCTGGCGGGACTATTTCGACATGAACCAGTACATGAGCCAGCTACCCCAACAGGGGTGAACTGCGGCGATCTTGCTGCTAATTACAATAAAAAAGACACAAAGTGGCACTAAAAGTCATTGGCGCAGGGTTTGGCCGCACCGGTACCCTCAGCGTCAAAACCGCCCTCGAGCAGATTGGCTTCGGGCCCTGCGACCACATGGTAGAGTGCTTTCCCAGCGTGCTGGGCCGGGAGGGGAACAGCGGGTGAGACAGGCCGGCTAGAGCGGCGTATCATCCCTGCGCAACATCAGGGAGCCGCCCATGACTGAATCCACCAACCTGCTGACTTCTACCCTCGCCTCTACCTGGCGCGGCTGGCAGGGCATTGCCGCCCGCACCGACACCGACCAGCCCAGGCAGATGCTGCAGCTCTACGAGTTCGAGAACTGCCCCCACTGCCGCATCGTGCGCGAGGTGCTCACCGAGCTGGACCTGGACGCACAGATCTACCCCTGCCCCAAGGGCGGCGAACGCTTCCGCGACCAGGCGATGGCACTGGGAGGCAAGGCGCAGTTCCCCTTACTGATCGACCCCAACACCGGGGCTGAGATGTACGAGTCGATGGACATCGTCGGCTACCTGTACCAGCAATACGGCAATGACGACGTGCCGATGCGCTGGCGCATCGTGCCCCTGCAGAAGCTCTCCTCTTATCTCGCCAGCGCGGCGCGCATGACTCGCGGCACCTACGCAGTACCGTCCAAGCCGCCCGAGCTGCTGCTGGAACTGTACAGCTTCGAAGGCAGCCCCTTCGCGCGTCCGGTGCGCGAGGTGCTGTGCCAGATGGAAATCCCCTACATCCTCAGAAGCTGTGGCAGAAGTGAGCCGGGCGAGTGGCTGCCGCCGAAGTTGCGCGACGCGCTGGGCATTGAACCCAACAGCAAGCTCCACAACCGCGTGGCGCTGCTGGAGAAGGAAGGCAAGCAGGGCATCCCCTACCTCTACGACCCGAACACCGGTGAGGGCCTGTTCGAATCCGAGGCCATCATCGGCTACCTCGAAGACACCTACGCCCGCGACTAGTCAGTCTCAGTGGCTTCCCAGCACCAGCGCTATAGACCAGGCAGGTGACTTGGTAGCGCCGGCCTATGGCGCCTGTTTCGGAATGAAATCGATCTCGAGTGTGTAGCCCATTGCCGCTGCATAATCTTCGATGGTCGAAAGCTTCGGAGAGATGGTGGAATTGACGCTCTCGAGGCGGGAGATGTTGCTTTTGCTGGTATTGAGGCGTTTCGCCAGCTGCTCCTGAGTCAGCCCGGCCTCCTGCCGCAACGCCACCAGCTTGCGCCGGAGCTGGTAGGCAGGAGACAGGCGCTGGTATTCCTCTGCCACATCGGGGCGCGCCAGTGCTTTCGCCTTGAAGCTCTTGAGTCTTGCTCGAGCCATCATCTCAACTCCTTCATACGCCGCCGGGCTGTCTCCAGCGCGACGATAGGGGTCCGCTGGGTCTTCTTTACGAAGGCGTGCAGGATGATTACTTCCCTGCCACGGTGGGTGCAGAAAATTGCCCGTCCGATGCCCTCGCGCCCCCTGGCCCTGATCTCGAATAGCCCATTACCCATCGGCGCGGTATGGGGCTTGCCCAGGGCCGGGCCAAACGACTCAATCATTTCGAGTATGTGCAGAAAGTTGGCCAGTATGCCCGCAGGAAAGGCCAGCGCCTCCTGCTCGGCCCTTGTGTTGATGAAAGTGATCTTCCATTGCATCAAACCAAGTTATCATAAATGATAACTCCAAGGACCGCGCTTTTCCAACCGAAACAACCAAAAAAGGCCAGGAATTCTTGCCCCAGCCACGCATGCGGTTGCAGCCTGATACAAAAATGCGCCCACCACTAAGGTCGGCGCGATGTGCTCTCAGTCGCTCTTGCGGATATAGACCGTAAATTCGGGCTGGCTATCCGGGCGCGACACCAGCAGGAAGGCAATACGCCCATCGCTGGACACCATGCCCTGCTCGAAACCCGAGGATATGCGCCCATTTTCCACCACGGCGAACGGCGTTTCATCCAGCGGGGTAGGGCCCCCGCCGAAAGAATCCACCAGCACCGAAAAGGCGGCACTGCCCTCGGCGAATACCTCCAGTTCCAGAATCGACGTGGAGGCAGTGGAGCTGCTGGCAGAGGCACCATAGTACTCCCCCACCATCGTCGCTATCGACTGATCGGTACTGGCCTTGATGCACATTCCCGAGCCCTGCCCAATGGCTTCGGTCCGGGTGAGTGTAATTACGTTGCCGTCGTCAGCTATACCGCCCACCAGGCGGAAGCCTGCAATGTTGAGGATGACGCTGCCTTCGCTGGTAACAGCGTAGGTCAGGGGCCCACCACCGGTCAGCCCTGAAGTGCTCTCCAGTACATCGAATGTGCCGGTGCCGTCACCGTTGAGAGTCGCCTGGGTAAAGCTGCTGGCAGGGTCGGTATCGAGAAAGCCACAGAAATACTCACCGCTGAGAATGGCGTTGCTGGCGCTTGTCCTGGTTGGGGTCAGGTAGGCCACTGAGACTTCATTGTCGCTGCCGTCCAGGTCGACCAGCGCGACCAGGTCGAACTCCAGAGTAGCAACCCCACCCGCCGAGAAATCGGTGTCTTCACCCGCTACCGACAAGAGCCCGTCGTCCTCGCGCTCATACATGCCGGAGCCAAAGCTCTCTATGAAGGTTGAGGACTCAAGCACCGCTTCGTAGCTATAGCTGCCATCGACAAACAGGTCGGCACGCAGCAGGGCGCTGAAGGGGTCAAAGTCGTCAGCACCGAACACCGCCGCAAAATAGGTCTGGTCCTGGGCCACGGCACCGGCCAGGCCGAAAGTCGCCACCAGGGGCGGGGTAGGTATGCCAGGGAAAGTTTCGTCCCAGAAGGCCGGGAAGCTGGCCGGCAGGTTCAGCGCACACTGCCCGGGAGGCACATCGCCGCAGGCGCCGTTCCAGCTGACAAAGCGCCAGCCCGGCCTGGGCCGGGCATCGTAGATGACGTTGTAGTCGCCGACCACATCATTCTCGGTACAACGCGTGGCCTGGGCCTGGAACTCCTCCAGGGTGCAGCCTCGCACCCCCTCGTTGAGCTCAAAGATGTCACCCTGGCCGACAATCCGCAGGGGATGTTTGCAAGACGCGAGAACGACGGCCAGCGCCGCCAACAGGAACCGAACTTTCATAGCGCAACTCCTTCGGACCCACAGGCCCAAGTGGCAACCGAAGCCGGGCGGGACAGCCCGACCTCCTCAGTTCAACAATAGACCAGAGTTTTGTTACAACAAGCCAACGGTCGTCTTAGACCGTTGGTGCTAATAATCATAGGAGCAA
>JASJBK010000142.1 GCA_030066555.1 Halieaceae bacterium | reverse complement strand
CCGCCGGGCTGGTGCCCCAGGTGCCGATCAATGACAAGCGCTGGTATCCCGTCTATGCCGCCTGTGTCGACCTCGACCTGCCGATCTGCCTGTGCGTGGGCGTGCCCGGGCCGCGGCTGCCGATGGAGCCCCAGAAGGTGGAGCACCTGGACGAGGTGTGCTGGTTCTTCCCGGAGTTGAAGGTGGTGATGCGCCACGGCGCCGAGCCCTGGACGGAGCTGGCCTGCAAGCTGATGCTCAAGTACCCGAACCTCTACTACTCCACCAGCGCCTTCGCCCCGAAGTACTACCCGCGGGATATTATCGACTTCGCCAATACTCGCGGTGCCGACAAGATCCTCTATGCAGGCTACTATCCTATGGGCCTGTCGCTGGAGCGCATCTTCAGCGAGCTGCCCGGCGTCGCCTTCAAGGCGGAGGTCTGGCCGAAGTTCCTGCGCGAGAACGCGCAGCGCGTGTTCAATCTTTAATTCCGGGAGACAGCCATCATGCTGACAATCCACCACCTGCGCATCGGGCGCTCGATTTTCACCGTCTGGCTGCTGGAAGAACTCGGGGTGGAGTACGAGCTGGTCGAATACCATCGCAATCCGGAGACCATGCGCGCGCCGCCGGAGCTGCGTGAAGTGCACCCGCTGGGCAAGTCGCCGGTGATCGAGGACGATGGCCTGCTGCTGTCGGAGTCCGGCGCCATCACCGCCTACCTGCTGCACAAGTACGACCCGCAGGGCAAGTTCGGACCCGACGACGGTGACGCCGCCTGGGCCGAGTACACCCAATGGCTGCACTATCCGGAGGGATCGGTGTTTGTACCGCTGCTGCTGAAGCTGCTGTCCACGCGCGCCGGCGGCGAGCAGCCGCTGCTGGATGGCTTCGCCGACCCGGAGGTCAAGCTGCACTTCGATCACATCAGCGACAAGCTGGGCGACAACGACTTCATCCTCGGCGAGCGAATCACCGGTGCTGACTTCGGTATCACCTACATGGTCTCAATGGCAGAACGGCTGGGCTTGCTCGCACCCTACCCCACCCTCGCTGACTACCTGGCGCGCAACCTGGCGCGACCGGCCTTCCAGCGGGCGCTGGAACGGGCGGTTGAGTAGCGGTCCGCTGCCAGCTCGCTGGCGTATCTTGCTGCAAAGAGACAGGAGGGCACAGCCATGAAAGCCATCATCATTCGCGGCCAGGAACAACAGCTCGAGGTGACGGAGCTGGGGCGTGAAGACGACATCAAGGCGCTGATCGGCCAGGACAGCGTGATCTTCGACGAGATCGACGATGCCAATGTCGTCTACTTCGACGAGGACTGCTTTATCCGCGGCACCGAGGGTCGCTTCCAGATCGACTCACTGGCCCCCATCGCCGGTGTTGGTGTAGTGATCGGCCGCCGCGACAACAACCTGACCGACACCAGTTTTGAGGAAGACGCTCTGCTGGGGCGCACCAAATTCCTGTAGGAAGCGGCGCCGCGACCTGACGGAAGACTAGTCGACGTTGACGGCGAGGATGCGGTCGCTGCCGGGTTCTGCCGGCAGGCCGAGGTTGTTCTGCTCGAGGATGCGATCGGCGCGGTAGCTCGAACGCACCAGGGGACCCGAGGCCACTTCAGTGAAGCCAAGCTCCAGGCCCTGTTCGCGGTACCAGGCAAACTTCTCCGGCGTCACCCACTCTTCTACCGGCAGGTGGTTGGGCGTGGGGCGCAGATACTGGCCCAGAGTGAGGATATCCACCTCATGGCTGCGCAGGTCGCGCATGGCGGTCAGTACTTCCTCTTCGCTCTCACCCAGGCCCAGCATCAGGCTGGACTTGGTCAGCACTTCAGGGTTGGCCCTCTTGCCGTGGGCCAGCACGTCCAGGGTCTGCTGGTAGCCGGCGCGCGGATCGCGCACCCGGTGCGTCAGGCGCTCCACCGTCTCCAGGTTCTGAGCGAAGACCTGCAGGCCCGAGTTCACTACGGTTTCCACCGCTGCCTTGCTGCCGGAGAAATCCGGGGTCAGGGCTTCCACGGCAGTTGATGGGTTGCGCTCGCGGATGGCGCGTACACAGGCGGCATAGTGGGCCGCCCCACCGTCCTCCAGGTCGTCCCGGTCCACCGAGGTCAGCACCACGTAGCGCAGGTTCATCAGCTCCACCGAGCGCGCCGCGTTGGCGGGCTCTTCCTGGTCCAGCCAGCCATTGGGGTTGCCGGTGTCCACCGCGCAGAAGCGGCAGGCACGGGTGCAGACTGCGCCCATCAGCATGATGGTAGCGGTGCCGTTGCTCCAGCACTCGCCGATATTGGGGCAGTGGCTCTCTTCGCAGACGGTAGCCAGGCGGTGGGTATGCACGGTATCCAGGACCTTCCCGAACTTCTCACTGCGCTCCAGGCGCATGCGCAGCCACGGCGGCTTGCGCTGGCTGGGAATGTCACGGTTGGCGTTGGTCTTCACGCCGTCCTTGATGGCGGAATAGCCCTGCTCGGTCGCGAATTTGGTACCGCTGCCGGGCCGCTTGCTGGCTGTTTTGCTCATGCCGCGCATTATGCCTAAACTGCCCGAAAAATGCCCAGCTTCCTTCCCGGATTTCCACAATGAGCCTGGATATATCACCGCTCAACAATGTCGGCATCGAGGTCCACGGTTTCGATATTGCAGCGCCGGTGGACGAAGACACCGCAGCCACCCTGGTGGAGTTGTTCGACGAGCACGGCATCCTGCTGTTCCGCGGCCAGGACGTGAACCCGGAGCGACAGATCGCCTTCAGCCGCCTGTTCGGCGAGCTGGAATGCCACCCCATCGAGGAAACCCGCTCGCAGGACTACCCGGAGCTGTTCACCCTCTCCAGCAGCCCGGAACACGAGCAGTACCTTACCGCCTACTACGATGGCGAGCCGCGGGTCAGTCGACTGGACTGGCACATGGACCTGCACTACACCGGCAAGCCCAACCGCGGCGCGGTGCTGACCGCCGTGGTCTGCGCCGAGGAGGACGGGCTGACCGGCTTCGGCGACCTTGCCAAAGCCTACGACGCGCTGGATACCGAAACCCAGGCCCTGCTGGAACAGCTGCAGGTGACCTATGCCTTCAGCATGCAGCGCCGGCATATGCGCTACGTGAACCTGGAGGGCTACGAGCCCGGCCCCTACAGCCCGCGCAAACCCTCGGATATCAACTACCCCAATTTCCCCGAAGTCGCCTACCCTGCGGTGGTAACCCACCCGGTGACCGGCCGCAAGGTACTGGAAATCTGCGAGCAATTCCTGGAGCGTATCGTGGCACCTCACCGGGCGGGCCTGTCCAACGACGAGGCCATCGAGCTGCTGGAGCGGCTGGTAGCCCACACCCGCCAGCCCGAGTTCCACTACTTCCACCGCTGGCAACCGGGCGATATGGTGTTGTGGGACAACTGGCGCGCCATGCACTGCGCCACCGGCACACGGCCCGGCATCGAACGGGTGATTCACCGCACCACCATTACCGGCGACACCGCGCTGGGGCAGGTCATTGATGCGTAAGCTGCTTGCCGCATCGCTACTCCTGGTCACGCTGGGCGCCACCGCAGAGACTACCGCACCAGCAGGCCAGCCCATGAACCAGACCCACCACACGATTGACTACATCGAGCTCAATGTCACCGACATGGCCACAGCCAAGGCGTTCTACCACCAGGCCTTCGGCTGGGAGTTCAATGACTACGGCCCCGACTACGCGGGCATTCGCAAACCCGGCGGCGAGGGCGAGGTGGGCGGATTCAACCAGGTCGAGGCGGTGGCGACGGGCGGGCCACTGGTGATTCTCTACTCAGACGACCTGGAGACCAGCCGCAAAGCCGTGGTAGACGCGGGTGGCAGCATTGTCGTCGAACCTTTCGACTTCCCCGGCGGCCGCCGCTTCCACTTCAGCGACCCCAGCGGCAACGTGCTGGGCGTGTGGGCCGAGCGATAACCCGGGGTGCCTGAGTCGGGGGTCCGCAGGCGCGACCTGCTCGCCTGGCTGGCCGCCGCGGCCCTGCCAATAAACGTTTTCAGCAAAGAGGAGCCGGCCATGTATGGGCTGATCGGAAAAATGATTGCCACCCCCGGCAAGCGGGAGGAACTGGCGCAGATTCTGCTCGACGGCATCGCCGGTATGCCCGGTTGCCTGAGTTATGTCGTTGCCCTGGCCGACGAGCAGGACGACGCCCTGTGGATCACGGAGGTGTGGGAGAGCCGGGAGCTTCACCAGGCCTCTCTCGAGCTGGAATCGGTGCAGGCGGCTATCGCTGCAGGCCGGCCGCTGATCGTCGGTTTTGGTGAACGTTTCGAGACGCAGCCGCTTGGTGGCCAGGGGCTGCCATAAACGTCGAGACGTACCCTGGAAAGCTGGTATTCTTCAGAGCCAGTTAGACCTCCGCATTAAACCTGTAAGGAAGACCCCGTGCCGAATTCACGCTTCGCAGCGGCCGCTCTTTGCGCCGCGTTCCTGTTTGCGTCCTCACTGCCCGCCAACGCCGACAAGTTTGACCGCCAGGCCGAGCAACTCACCCGGAAATACCTGATCGCGGACGGGCATATCGATGTACCTATTCGCCTTCACTACAACTGGCAGGACGTCACCGAAGCCACCGAGAGCGGTCAGTTTGACTACCCGCGGGCAGTCAAGGGCGGGCTCAACCTGCCATTCATGTCGATCTATACCCCCGCCAGCAGCGAATACGACAACAGCGCCTATGCAATGGCCAACAACCTGATCGACCACGTCGAGGCCATCGTGGCGCGGGCGCCCGACAGATTCGCGATTGCCAGCTCCACCGCCGACGTGGAGCAGCAGTTCAAGGAAGGCAAGATTTCCCTGGCGCTGGGCATGGAGAACGGCGCGCCTATCGCCGGCAGCCTGGACAGGCTGCGTCATTTCCACAAGCGCGGCATTCGCTATGTGACGCTGGCGCACTCGCACTCGAACCACATCAGCGACTCATCCTACGACAAGGTGCGGCTCTGGGATGGACTGAGCCCCTTCGGGCGCAAGGTGGTGGCGGAAATGAACAAGCTGGGCATCATGGTGGATATTTCTCACTTGTCGGACAAGGCCGCCTACGAGGTGCTGGAAATCTCGAATGCGCCGGTAATTGCTTCACACTCTTCCGCCCGGCATTTTGTGGACACGGACCCCGTATTCGAACGCAATATGGATGACGAGTTGATCAAGGCGCTGGCGGCCAACGGTGGCGTGATCATGATCAACTTTGGTTCTGGCTTCGTGACCACGGCGGCCGCCGAGTATCGCAACAAGTTCCGCCCGGCGATGGACGCCTATGCCGAGCGCCACGGTATTGAGCGCGGCCACCCGGCCATGAAGAAGTTCATCGCGGACTACCAGAGCATCTTCCCCTATCCCTATGCGACGACGTCTGACGTGGCAGACCACATCGACCACGTGGTGAGGCTGGTCGGCATCGATCACGTGGGCATCGGCTCAGACTACGACGGGGTCGGCGACACCCTGCCGGTGGGCCTCAAGGATGTCTCGACCTACCCCAACCTGGTGGCGGAGTTGCTGCGCCGTGACTATAGCGAGAGTGATATCGAGAAATTGCTGGGTGCCAATCTGATGCGGGTGTGGAAGGCCGTAGAACGAGAGGCTTCCTGAGATCTTGTGCCGCGAGTCTCTGGATTACCCTACGCGGGCCGCCGCCTGCGCGGCAATGACGACGAGCCTGGAACGACCGGGCCGCAACTGACAGGCAAAAAAAAGCCGGCGCGTGCGCCGGCTTCAGAGAGGACCTGGATGTCAGTCTCAGTTGGCCGCGATGGCCTCGCGACGCAGGAAGGCTTCACGCTCTGAGTTGAAGTCTTCAGCAGCGCGCATCAGACGATCCACGTAGTAGTTGTGGACGAAGTTGTCCGGCTTCACGCACTCCATGTAAGCCTCGCCGGCCTTTACGAACTCGGCCACGGCTTCCTGGGCCTCAATCATCTGCTCGAAGGTGGCTACCTCGCCGTTCGGAATTTCCGGACGCTCGGGCCAGCCGTTACCGTCACAGGCGCCAAAGGCGGAGCCAGAAGCCAGCGCTGCTACCAGTGCAATAGTCTTTTTCATGATTCATCTCCCGAAGAGTCAAATTCGACTCAAAAAAGTCTAACTATGGATAGGTCGTTAAGGAGCTAGGTTACGCTCAGTAACAACACATACGGAGTATCACACCAGTTGGACCTACAGGAACAGGGGTTTAGATGAATTATTTGTGTAACTAATTGTATTTATTAGATTTTGTGACAATTGTTCGCGCTGTTTTGGTGCCTCTCCGCACCGTTTGGGGGCAGCAGATTTTGTTACCGATGGGAACGTATGCAAAACATGGACAGCCTGCACCAGGGGCGTGCAGGCGCCCTGCGCGGGATCAGGAGTGAGGAGTCAGCTTGCTTCGAAGTACTGGACGCTGAACAGCGAGGCGTCATCCACCCAGCAGCCGCGAGCGGCGAAACCCGCATCGGCGGCCAGGTCGGTGAAACCGTCCACGGTGTACTTGTGGGAGTACTCGGTGTGGATGCGCTCGCCGGCGGCGAACTCCAGCACGGATCCGTCGCAGCGCACCTGCTGTGCGGCACGGC
>JASJBK010000141.1 GCA_030066555.1 Halieaceae bacterium | reverse complement strand
GTAAAGGTTAAGGGAGATCCGGACCACCCCAAGTCGAAGGGCTATATTTGCAACAAGGCTGCCAGGCTCAATTATTATCAGAACGACAACAACCGCATCCACTCTCCCAAGAAGCGTTTAGCTGATGGTTCCTATGTCGATATCGGATGGGACCAGGCAGTTGAAGAGATCGCTGCCAAGCTTTCGGCCGTGAAAGATAAGCATGGCGGCGAGAGAATATTGTTCTATGGCGGAGGCGGGCAGGGTAATCACCTGGGCGCCACTCATGTCACGTCCTTGTTGCATGCGCTTGATGTGCGCTACAAGGGCAATCCCGCGTCACAGGAGAAGACCGGGCATTCTTTCGCTTTTAGTCAAATGTTCGGCATGCCTGTCCACTGTGAGATCGATAGCGCCCAGGTAGTCATGTTCAGCGGCAAAAACCCGTTCATGAGTAATGGCATGGACCAGGCTCGTACCTTCCTCAGGGAAATTAAGAAAGATCTTGATCGCACGCTTATCGTTTTGGACCCCAGGCGAACGGAAACTGCGGATTACGCAGATATACACCTGGCGGTGAAGCCGGGGCGAGACGCTTGGTGTCTGTCTGCGATTCTGGCGGAGATTGTACAGAATTGTGACCTGCCCATGGATTGGTTGCAGGCCCATACGAAAGACTTTGAAGTGGTCATCGAGCGCTTTTCTCGGGTGTCAGTCGAGGACTACGCCGAGCATTGTGGTGTACCTCTTGAACTGATCAAGAAGGCTGCTCATGCTATCAGTACGGCTAATTCCTTTGCCCTGGAAGAAGACCTCGGCATCCAGATGGCGCCCCATTCCACGCTTAACAGCTATCTGGATCTGTTGCTGTCGGCAATCACAGGTAACTTCGGGAAACCGGGTACGCTTGGGCCGGTTTTACAAATCGCCGAAACATTCCCCACAGACCATACGCCGGTAGATGAAGAAGGGAATTTCCTTTACGTCGACCGTCTGCCCGTAACTGGCGCACCTATCGTCAGCGGTCTCTACCCCGGAGCGGTGATCGCCGATGAGCTCGACAACGATCATCCCGATCGCCCCCGCGCAATGATTATGGAGAGTACCAACCTGATACACAGTCTTCCGGACTCGGACCGAATCACCCGCGGGCTGCGCAATCTGGAGTTTACCCTGGCGATAGATGTGGTGATGACGGAGACGGCGTGTCAATGTGACTATGTGCTGCCTGCCTCCAGTCAGTATGAAAAGTGGGAGGCAACGTATTTCCACCGGCACTACCCGAAGAACATGTTCCACCTGCGGCCGCCACTTCTGCAGCCTGCTGGAGACACTCTCCCGGAAGCAGAAATCTACGCCAGGATTATTGAGAAACTTGATGTGATCGAGCCGGCAATCATAGAGCGGCTGGCTGCAACCGCCCAAAACAGTATCGATGAATACGCCGCAGAGCTCATACAGGTGATCTCCGATCAGCCCAAGCTAAGTGGCCTGATGTCGCACATTCTCTACAAGACGCTGGGCACCACGCTTGAGCCTGGGCAGGATGTCGCTGCCGCACTCTGGGGGCTTTGTCAGCGCTTTGTGATGGCGTATCCCGTTGAGACATCGAGAGCTGGATTCGAAGGCCCCTCCGCTGGAACAGAGATGTTCAAAGCGATTTGTAACTCGCCCTCAGGCGTTGTGATTTGTATTGCAGACTATGAAGAGAGCTTCAGCAGATTGCCGACGCCCGACAAAAAGATTCAGATGGCGATTGGCGGTTTACTCCGAGACATCGATGAGCTCGATCAGTTGGAGCCACCCGTTGATATACCCGAGGACTTCCCCAAGCTGTTGATTGCCGGGCAAAGGCGGGCCTACACAGCCAACTGCATTTTGCGAAATCCAGAGTGGATAAAGGGCAAGGGGCAGGTCGAACTTACCATTAGCAGAGAAGACGCTGAAGAACTTGGCCTGAAGGAATTATCGGAAGCGACCCTTGAGACCCAAAAGGGGAGCTGCGATGTCATTGTATCCCTGGATGATCGACTGCCCAAGGGCTTGATGGCACTTCCGAACGGTCAGGGTATGGATTTTGTCAATGACGCCGGTCAGGTGGTCAAAGCCGGTTACTGGATTAACAAGCTGACCAGCTCCACATTGATCGATAAGCACATCGGCACGCCGCTGCATAAACATGTGCCGGCGCGCCTGATTAGGAATGAGGAAAACTTATGATAAGCGCTGTGTGTTTTTACCAGGAAGTCAGCCCTGTGGGGGATCATCACCAGGCACTCGAGGAGATGCTCGGGTCTTTGTGTACTGACTATTTTGATGAGCAACTAAATTTTAGTTGGTCTGAGATTCGAGACGGCAACGGATGGACCGGTGTAGGAAAAGCCACTGGGTCCAACCTCGCCGTTTTCGTACCCGAAATGAACAACGACGATCGCGAGCAGTTTCTCTCAGACATTTGCGCGGGTTGGATGCGCATCACCGGATGCAGCATTAACGAAATTGTGGCAAGTGCCGTAAACCAGGATCGCTAAGGAGTAGATCATGCCTTTATACCTCTGTGTGTCGAAAACGGGGACTATCCCCGACGACGTTAAAGAAAGCATTGCCACTTCTCTCACCGATATCCACACCGGTCTTACCTTCGCTCCACGGTCGTTTGTCCATGTGTATTTCCTCGAGAATGACGACTCACTGGACGATAGTGATGACCCAGGGCCACTTGCCTTCATTTCAGGGAACATACGCGCCGATCGCTCTGATGATACGAAAGATGAGATCGTCAACAGGATGAGATCTTCCCTGGCTGCAACGCTAGGTTGCGATCTCGACAACGTACAAATGTCGATCAGCGAAACCCCGGCTAACTGGACCATGGAAGGCGGGCACCTTTTGCCAGCGCCGGGTGAGGAAGATGCTTGGATGGAGCGCCACGAGGCGATGCAGGCAGCTGAAACCAGAAACTAAGCGCGGGGTACACCCATCACCTCGCAGGCGGAAGCTCACTTCTATAAAAAAGCTATAAACATCAATAAGATGGTGCCCCCGGCAGGACTCAAACCTGCGACCCTCCGCTTAGGAGGCGGATGCTCTATTCAACTGAGCTACGGGGGCGTTGGTGCGCGGGGAGTATAGCAAGCGGCCCCCAATGGAGACAGGCCGCTTATTGCTGTTCGGAGTGTTGTTCCAGGCGCCAGAACGAGAAGCCCATACGGCCGGCCCGCGGGTCCTGCAGGGGCGTCACTACCGCTAGATCGCCGTCCGCCAGGCGCATTACGGGGGCGTATTCGCCGGCGGTGTCTCGCTGCCAGCTTCCTTCTACCTCGGCCCAGGAATCGAAAGGCAACGGTTCCGATAAGACGACGCTTGGACCGCTCGGGTGCATCTTCACCTGTGCCACACGCACACTCATGCCGTCGGCTGCCGCAAACCAGGTCGCAGCGAGCTGGCCGGTACCGGTACATACGAGGTAGGGGAAAAATACGCTGTCGGTGTCAGCGGCAATTTCCCAGCTGTCCCATGTGAAGCCAAAATCCGTGGACCTGCCCAGGTGCATGCTGCGACCTTCACTCCACAGGTGGTAGAGAGTGCCATTGCTGTCCCAGGCGATGGGCTCCACCCAGCGGGGTAAGCCACCGGTGCCGTACGGCTGCCACGCCCGGTCGCCCGGGGCGGCGTGTTTGGTCCAGGTGGTGCCTCCGTCGGTGCTGATAGCGACCAGGTCAGCATCGGCGTCGAAGCGGTTGCCCGATGCGAAAATCGGTGTGACTCGCACGGCGATCTCACCCTTGGGGCCGACAGCCATATGGCTCGAGCCGCCGACGGGGTGCACCTGAGGCATGGTTTGCCAGGTATTGCCTCGATCCTTGCTGAGCGCGTGGTGCACGCCACGGTCATCGTTCCAGACGACATGCGCGGTGCCATCGGGGGCCACATCGACCCAGGGCCGATCTGCCAGCTCTCGGTCAGTGAGCAAGGCCCACGACCAGGTATCGCCCTGGTCCGGGCTGACGCCGATGGAAATATGGGTGCCTCTACCTGTGCTGCGGTTGAATCCCATGGTGGCGAAGTAAAGGGTGCCGTCCGGAGCGAGGGCAAGATCGACGTCGGAGTTACCGATTGCGCCGTCGGCAGGTGCTCCGACGTTTACGCGTGACCAGGAGGTGCCGCCATCGCGGCTGCGCCAGAGGCTGGGCGCCCGCGCCGGCTCGTGTGGGTAACGTGGAAAGCCGGACACCAGCAAATCGCCGTTGCTGAGCTCGACCAGCATGGGTTCACGGTTCTGGAAGTCCTCGAAGTGCGCGACCTCCTGTATCTGCAGGTCGCCCTGCGCCTGGGAAGTGTTGACCTGCAGGAGCAGGAGAGCTGTGAGCAGGGTGAGAGAGAAAAGGAGTTTGAGTCGTGGCATGCCGTTTCATAATCCTGCGTCATCGAGTAGATCTTGAAGTATAAGCTGTCTGACCGGGAGCGCCCCGCTGCTGGACGGCGGCAGGCTGGCCCGCTATCTTCCGCTGACGCGAGATCGCATCACTCTGGAGGAACTAGCGATGATGAGAAAAGCACCTGCGATAGCCGTATTGCTGGCCGGCATTACCCCAGGCCTTGCTGGCTGTGCTGAAGACAAACCCGATACTCCCAGGCGGGACGACCCTGCAATTCAGGAGATGCGAGAGCAGGCGCTGGAGCGCAAGTCCATACAGAGGGTGGAAATGCCGCAGGAAACTGCGCCGGTGACCGGTGAGGTCCCCAGCGGTCTCGTCGGCAAGATCAGGGATGACCTTGCACAGCGCACGGGCAGCGCCGAGGCAGAGCTGGTGGTTGCAGAGGCCGTGACCTGGCCCGACGGCTCGCTGGGCTGTGGTCAGCCCGGGCGTGTCTATACGCAGGTTCCGGTGCCTGGTTTCAAGGTGGTGTTCGACGTCAAGGGCGAACGCTGGGAATATCATGCCGGGACGACCGGTGGATTCATGCTTTGTACAGGGCCAAACCTTAAGCCTGGCGGTGTCTATCCCGCCCAATAAAAAACGGGGCCCCGAAGGGCCCCGTTTCAGTTAGGGAGTCAGACTAGACGATTTAGTCATCATCATCATCGTCGTCGTCGTCGTCGTCGTCGTCGTCATCATCGTCGTCGTCGTCGTCATCGTCGTCGTCATCGTCATCGTCATCGTCGTCCTTGGCCTGGTCTTCGAGCGACAAGGGCGGTTCGAACCCGGGTGCGAGGAACAACAGCGCTTCTGTATCTTCAGTAGCACCGCCGTAGGCACCTGCACCTCGATCACCATTGGTGAACAGCATCACGCCCGCTTCCGGTGAATTGCCCGGGAATGCGCCGAAGTCGAACACATCAAGTGCGCCGAAGTCAGCGGCGGGAATGTCACCAGAAGGAAGGCCGAAGTACTGCTCACCCAGCGGCGTGATGGTAATGCCACCGAGGGTGTCTCCCGGACCACCGTTGTAGTAGTCGACTGCATTGACAGTCACGCCTACCGGGGTTGTCCCGATGTCAGCGGCGCTCAAGCCTACCTGTTCGCCGCAGACGCGCAACACGGTGTTGCCGGTGTTGGTCGCATGCTCCGCGAAGAAGAAGACTGATGCGTCGTCGGTAGCATTGTTGATGGCGTAGGTGACCTGACGCACATCATCCAGCACCGAAGGAAGACCGAAGAGTATCGAAATTGGCAGGTTTGCCACGGTGAACTCCGGTCCGTCGACGGTGGGATCGATATCGAGGTCGATCTGGTGACTGACGGGCAGCAGGTGCGCCTGTCGATCCCAGGTGTTGACCGCGAACTCCCAGAGGAACTCCGCTGAACAGAAGCCCGCGGGCACGGGTACCGTGTTGACACCCACAGCGCGGATATCCGGCATCGGCGACTGCGCACCGCGCGCACCGCGCGGCATTTCATCGCTAAGCCCGATCAGCGTGTAGGCATCGTTCTGCGCGATACCTGCTCCAGGGTTGGTCAGCCCAATGGTGTCCGGGAATCCGCCGGGCACGATGGTCTGGCGAGCTGGCGCGACGTTGGCTGCCTGGCGCGGAATGATATGCCAGGGCAGTGCTGCTTCGTCACCGTTAGCTGAAGTAATAAGCAGGTAACCGTCGTACTCGGCCGCTGACAGGGCCGCAGGGTTGGTGCCCTGGCTCGAGGAGTTCATCGGGTTGCCGCCCAGGAGGCTCGGATCGATATGGAAATCGATCTTCACCTTCTTGGTCTTGCCTGCCGGTACCGTCAGCTTTTGCTTTTTGATAGACACGGAAACCGCTCCGGTCGCCGCATCTTCAGCAAAGCGGAAGGTCGGTGTGAAAGTGAAACGTTGCCGCTTGTTGCTGAGGTTCTGTACCTTGACCTCGCGACGAATGCGCAGTGGCTCGTCGACGTCATTGAAGGCCAGCGACAGTGACGGCTGGTCGTCGTCCGGAGACCACGCCAGGAAAGTCGCCGTTGCAGACGCATCTACACGCAGCTCACCGCCACCGATGCGGGTGATTTCCGCAAGGCCGCCAGTGGTGTCACTGATGACTTCGCGCTCTGCGTTGTTCATCAGCAGGGCCTTCAGCTCCAGCGGAGAACATCCGTCACGATCGTCATCGTCATCGTCGTCATCGTCGTCATCGTCGTCATCGT
>JASJBK010000140.1 GCA_030066555.1 Halieaceae bacterium | reverse complement strand
AAGGAAGCGCAGACCAGGATGGCATTGTAGAAGGCGTCTTCGCTCCAGCCCGCGTCCAGTACCTCGCGGGCGTCGATGTCGGTCACCTTTGACGGCGTCAGGGTCAGCTTGCGCAGGTAGGCCAGCAGCGGCAGCCACTTCGCTTCCAGCCCGGCTTTCTCGGGCTCGTGGATCAGGTGCTCGAAGACTTCAGGCTCGATACCGTGTACCTCTGCGATGACCTGGTGCGAGCCGTGGCAGAAGTTGCAGGCGTTAACCCCCGAGGTAAAAGCGGCGATCAGTTCCCGTTCGCCGGCGCTCAGCTCCGACGCATCCCGCAGCACCTGGTCGTGGAAGGCCAACAGGGGTTCCACTCCGCGCGGGAAGCGCTTGAAGACGTCCATCAGGTGCGGTTGTTCCGGCAGCGAGGGCAGGCGAGACATGGTGAGGTTCCTGTGGTCAAGGGGGAACACAGTATAGACCGCCTACCGGCAGTCTACTTCCAGCGCAGGCGAACGGTGCAGTCGGTGTCGGGGAGGTGGGGCTCGAACTCCATGCGCAGGCCGTTCTCGGGGCTTGAGAACAGCGCCTCGAAGGGTCCCTTGCAGATCATCTGGCAGCCCTCGGCGGGCAGTTCACCCGGGACCGGCAGTGAATCAGGCGCCGCGCAGCGATGCCAGGCACAGTCCGGTACGTACATGGTCATGGTGCCGGCGTCCATGTCCATGTCGCGCATCTCGGCGGGGCCGGTAAGGAAGCCCGCCGGGTTGAAGGTGTCGAAGATGAACTTCTGCAGCCGGCCGGGTTCCTTGCGCTGGCCGCGCTTGTGGCGGTTCTTTTCCGACATGGTGTTCATCATGGCGATAAAGTCGGCGGTGGTCTCCTCGGCGGTGGCCACGCAGGTGCCGATGACGATTTCCTCGTACTGGGCCTGTGTGTAGTGTTTGCGCAGTTCCAGCAGCGCCCACTCCGCTTCGCGCACAAAATTGCCGTAGCGCTTGCGCCACTTATCCCGTGGCGAATCCGACCACTTTGTGAGTTCACGCCGCGTCTTGATGTCGCGGTAACCTGCGTCTACCTCGGCGGCGTCGCCGGACAGCCGCAGGATCGGCAGCAGGGTATGGGTGACCAGCGGCATGGATTTGTTGAGCAGGATGGCTTTCGACATCCACATGTCGATCCAGGCCTGCGGTCCCCAGTGGTACCACCAGCGTTGTAACCCGGTGCGCTCGCTCATGATCACTCCATCCGGTAGTTGAAGGTCAGGCCGTAGGTGCGCGGCGGCGCGTTGATAGCTGCATAGCCGCTCAGTACCGGGATATCGAAGCCGATCGCGTAGTACTCCTCGTCCAGCAGGTTGCGGCTCCAGGCGGTCAGCTCCCAGCGGCGGTCTTCACCATGAATGCCCAGCCGCAGGTTGACCAGGTGCGCCTCATCATTGAGCAGGTTCTCGTCGAGATCCTGTGCCATGTAGAACTCGTCGGTGTAGTTGTATTCGAGTCGGGCCAGCCAGCCCATGCGGGTGCCGGGGATGCTGTCCTCTATCTGCAGGAAGCTGGACACGGTCCACTCCGGAGCATTGTCCAGTGCTTCGCCGCTGAGGTCCTGCACGCAGTCGGGCGCGATAAACGGGCTTCCACCGGTGATCTCGAACACCTGGGCCGCGGTGCACTCGCCGGTCTCGAAGTCCTGGTACTCGGCGTCGTTGTAGCCAATGGCGGTGCCCAGGGTCAGGTTGCTGTTGGGCACATAGACGATATCCAGTTCCACGCCGCTGCTCTCCAGCGAGCCTGCGTTGCGCACGGTGATATTGGTGCCGTCAAAGCCCTGGGCCTGGAAGTCGTCGTAGTCAATGTAGAACACGGTGCCGTTCACCTGCAGCCGCCGTTCCAGCCAGGTTCCCTTCCAGCCCAGCTCGTAGTTGCGCGAGCGCTCGTCGTCGAACTCGCCGGACAGGCCCACCGCCGTGCGCAGCTGGTTGAACCCGCCGGACTTGAAACCCTGGGCGAAGCTGGCGTAGAGCATCAGGTCGTCGCGCAGGAAGTGGCTCAGCGCCACCGTGGCCGAGAAGTCGCTCTCATCGCGCTGTTCGTCAATGGTCAGGTTCGGACCGGCAACCGGCGGTGCGTCGAAGATGGTTTCAGGCACTGTGGTCTGGCTGCCGGAGCGCTCTTTCTCCTCGTAGGTGCCGCGGCCGCCCAGGGTCAGGCGCCAGTCTTCGGCGAAGTCCCAGTTGGCCTGGCCGAAGGCTGCATAGCTGGTGGTCTCGTGGGTATTGCTGTCGTAGTTGACGGAGCCTTCCGGGAAGATCAGGCCGAAACCGAACAGCGGCCCCAGCAGTTCCAGCATGCCGGTTTCGCCCACGGTATCCATGTCGGAGTAGAAGAAGTACAGGCCCGCCACGAAGTCCCAGGTTTCCCAGTCCGGCGAGGTCACGCGGAATTCACTGGAGTACTGGTCCATGTCGACTTCGGTGGAACCCGCCACGGCCTCGTAGTGGGAGAAGTCGCCGTCCCAGATAGAGCTGTTCTCGTAGGTGCGCCAGGCGTTGAGCCAGGTGATCCCGTACTCGTTGTCGAGTTCCAGGTTCCACTCGGCGGAGACCCCGCCGACCTCGACCTCGTTGGTCCAGGGCTGGTTGAAATAGACGTTGCGGTCCTTCGGGTCCGGGTCCGGCAGGGGCTCACCGGTGGTCTCGGCAATCAGGTCAAAGGGCAGGCCCAGTGCTGAACCGCCGCCAATGTAGTCGATCACGTCCGGCGCGCAGCAGTCGCTGTTCTCCTCGGCGTAGTCGAGGCTCAGTATCAACTCGCCGGCATCGCCGAGATTGAACAGGGTGCGCGAGCGCACACCCCAGCGATCGGCGTCGTTGGTTTCGTCACCGAGGAACTCGTTGTCGTCAAAGCCGTCCCGGTCGACGCTGTAGCCTGAGAGGCGCATGGCATGCCCGCTATTGCCCAGCGGTGTGTTGACCATGCCTCTCAGCTCGAAGGCATCGTAGTTGCCCACCACGCCTTCGAACTCCGCCTCGAACACCTCGGTGGGCGCCTTGGAGTAGATGTTGAGGGCGCCGGCGGCGGTGTTCTTGCCGTAGAGCGTGCCCTGGGGTCCGCGCAGTACCTCTACTCGCTCGATGTCCATGAAGTCGGTCACGCTCATGCCGGCGCGGCCCTGGTAGACACCGTCGATGAACATGCCGACGCTTGGGTCGATACCGGCGTTGGTGCCTATGGAGCCGATACCGCGAATGCGAATCGACGTGGAACGGCTGTCCTGTACCGCGGCGATGCGCAGGCTCGGGGTGTACTGCTCCAGCTGCTTGAGATTGTAGGTGCCCGATTCCTTGAAGAACTCGCTGGTAAAGGCAGCCACTGACAGGGCGACCTCCTGCAGGTTCTGCTCGCGCCGGTTGGCGGTGACGATGACTTCTTCGAGAGCGGCGGAATCGTACTCAGGCGAGCGCGCCCCGGGCGCTTGCGCCTGTACCCCCGTCGCCAGCAAGGCCAGGGCCACCGCCCCCGGCAGGTTGTGCATGGCTTTCATGCTGTCCTCCTCGCCACTGCTTCAGGAGCGTGACGCTATTTTTATGTTTGTTGGAATGAAGAGCGTCAGGGCTGATCCACGCCAAGACCCTCGAATATTGCGGTTAATACAAAGTCCCTTACTTGTTGATCCGTATACTTCTCGCCATACAGGTGGTGCAGGCGGTTGTCGTTGGCCAGGCTTACAAAGCCATGCACCGTTGAGACGATGGAAATCGCCTGCAGGGTCGGGTCGCCGGGGCGCACGATGCCCATGTCCTGGGCGATGCGCAGGTCGTCGATCATGCGCACGAAGGATGACGCACTGGTATGCCTGAGTGCCTCATTCCCCTTGCGGGCCAGAAGGTCGCCACTGAACATCACCCGGTAGTAGGCCGGGTAACCCATGGCAAAGTTCAGGTAGGCCTCGCCGCTGGAGGCGAACTGGGCCAGCGGATCGCTGCCCGCCTCGCTGCGCGCCCGCTCCATTTCTTCATCCAGCAGCTCGAAGCCACGCTCCACCACCGCCAGGATCAGGTCGTCCTTGTCCGGGAAGTGGCGATAGGGTGCCGCGTGGGATACCCCGGCACGATGGGCAACCTTGCGGATCGTCAGCCCCTGGGGGCCGAGCTCGTCAATAATCGCCAGCGCCGCCTCGATCAGCGCGGTGCGCAGGTCGCCGTGATGATAGGCGGCTTTTGCCGTGGTCATGGGTTGAGTCTCTCCATTGCGAGGCAGTCTACTGCAAAATAAGAGTAATGTTTATATTGTAAACACCGAAATCCGCTGCTATGTTGCCATAGTAAACAATAACTAGAGGTGAGACTGCCATGACCGAGGCAATGCCCGACAACCGCTTCCTGCAGGGTGCCTTCGCGCCCATTGATACCGAGTACGAATTCGCCGAGCTGAAAATCGAGGGTGAAGTGCCCCGGGATCTCAACGGCAGCTTCTACCGCAACGGGCCCAACCAGCAGTTCCCGCCCCGCGGTGACTACCACCTGTTTGCCGGTGACGGCATGACCCACGCCTTTCATATCGACGATGGCAAGGTCAGCTACCGCAACCGCTGGATACGCACTGCCAAGTTCAAGCTGGAGCAGGAGCACAACAAGGCGATGATCGACCCGATGAATCCTTTCAACAGTGAACAGGGGTTCGAGGAATTCGTCTTCAACGACAAGGACGGGCTGGCCAATACCGCCTGTGTCTGGCATGCGGGCAAGTTCCTGGTGATGGAAGAGGGCCACCCGCCGTTTGAGGTCGACCCGTTCACTCTCGAGTCATTGGGCTCCTACAACTACGGTGGCAAGCTGGAAACCGCGATGACCGCCCACCCCAAGTTGGACCCGCTGACCGGCGAGATGGTGTTCTTCGCCTACATGGCCTCTGGCCCCTTTGCGTCGGATGTGGCCCTGCACAAGGTCAATGCCGAGGGCGTGTTGACTGAGTCACACATGATCGACACTCCCTACCCGGCGATGGTCCATGACTTTGTGGTGACCGAGAATTACATCCTGTTCCCGATCTTCCCGCTTATCGGCACGCTGGAGCGGGCTATGGAAGGCAAGATGCCTTTCGCCTGGGAGCCGGACCAGGGGGCCACCGTCGGTGTGATCCCGCGCCACGGCAGCCCTGCCGATATCCGCTGGGTAGAGTGCGACCCGGTGTTTGTCTTCCACTTCATGAACGGCTTCGACCGTGACGGCGTGATTACCGTCGATGCCTGCCAGTTTGCCTACGCACCGTTGTTCCCGCGTCCTGACGGCACCATGCTGCCGGACAACGACGCCAAGCTGACGCGCTGGACCATCGATCTCAACAATCCGTCGGCCCGGGTGGTGCATCACCAGCTGAACGGTGATCGTTCCGAGTTCCCGGTGATCGACCCGCGGCGCGCCATGCAGGACTACCGCTATGGCTACCACACCTCCGCCAACAGCGATGACGGCGAGATGTACAACAAGGTGGTGGCCGTCGACCTCGGCGCCGGCACCACGTCGAGCTATACCTTTGGTGAGCGCCGCACCAACTTTATTTCTGAGGCGATCTTCGTGCCCCGGGCCGAGGATGCCGCTGAAAACGACGGGTACCTGCTGACGGTGGCCACCGACCTGAGCGAGGGCAAGAGCAGCCTGGCGATTCTCGATGCGCAGAATGTGGACGCAGGGCCGATTGCCAAGGCGCAGCTGGAGCATCGCATTCCGATTGGCTTTCATGGAGGGTGGCGGCCGGCCAGCTAATCGATCACAGGCTCCTGCCGGCATGAATACAAGCGGCGCCCGGTTTCCACTGGCGCCGTTTTTTTTGGTTACTCGAAGTAGTCGGGGTCTTCCGAGTAGATCACCCAGAACTTGGTGTAGCCTTCGGTGATCCAGGTGCCGGTCCACTCCTTCGGTACTGTTACGGCCTCGCCGGCAAGTACTTCGGTGACGGTGCCATCGCTGGATACCAGGGTCACACTGCCTTCCAGGAAATACATGAACTCGTCGACACCGTAGGGCTCGGTAATTTCCGCGCGGGTCTTGCCCGACTTGTACATGCCTGAGGCGAAGCGCCCGTCCGAGCTCAGCAGCGAGGTCACGTCCTCGGTCTTGTGGCCGTCCTCGTGGGTGGTGGCCACCATGTCAGGGCGCTTGAAGATGGCGCCGGCGGCATCGGCCTTGCTGACTTTGGCCGGATGCACTGTCTCCGCCGCGGCTGCGGCGGAGATCAGGAGGGCGGTGAGGCCCGCCATTTTAAGAAGTGTCTTCATGAGCGGGCCTCCTTTAGCGCCTCCCGTGCTGGCGCCTAGTTGAAGTTCTTGCGCAGTGTCACGCCCCAGGTTGAGGGCTCGTTGAAGTAGGCGATCATGCGGCCGTCCTGGGCTACGGCATCGGCGATGGTGTTGGTGTAGTCCTCGTCGCCGACGTTTCGGCCCCAGGCCACGATCTCCGCATCCCAGTCTTCAAATACCAGGCCGGCGCGCAGGTTGATGATGTCGTAATCATCGGCCGCCTTCAGCGGGTCCTGGTTGACGTCGGTCAT
>JASJBK010000139.1 GCA_030066555.1 Halieaceae bacterium | reverse complement strand
GACGGATTCGCGAGGCGACGGATTCGCGAGGCGACGGATTCGCGAGGCGACGGATTCGCGAGGCGACGGATTCGCGAGGCGACGGATTCGCGAGGCGACGGATTCGCGAGACGGCAGATTCGTTGGGACGACGTGGTTGTGAAATCCCAGGCAAAAAAAAGCCCCGGCATGCCGGGGCTTTTCATATGTACCTCTACTAGAAGTTGTAACCCACGATCATCCCGTACGTCCTGGGCTCAATCGTGAACACGTTGGTAAACATCCCTGACGAGGGGTCGGTCACGTACATGCCCACCAGGTGATCATCATTGGTGAAGTTCTTGACGTACGCTCTGGCGTACCAAGTCTCCTCGGCCGACACCAGGCTCACCTGGGCGTTCCAGATATCCCAGTCGTCGATCTTGTCGATGGGCTTGTTGAAGTTGCGGGCGTACATCTCATCCTGCCAGTAGTAATCGACCCGCGCGGACAGCGCGTGGTTGCCCGGCAGGAACCAGGTGTACTGGGCGCCGATGCTGACCGAGTATTCCGGCGAGTTCTGTAGCTGGTTACCGTCCAGGTCTGCCGGTATCCCGTCACTGATGGGAATTCCGGCAGCCGCCAGCGCCGCACAGTCGCTGAACTGGGGGCTCACGCCCGGCGCCGGGGCCGGAGCCAGGGCATTGAACAGGGCGGGTGGGATCTCGGCCACACAGTTGGAGGCGTTGGTCACGTCCTTGATCAGGGTGACCTGGTCGCTGCCATCGGTCGGGTCCCGGGTATCGATGGTGGAAAAGTCCTGTATCTCGGTATCGAGGTAGGCCAGGTTGGCATTGAACAGCCAGTGGTCGTCGGGTGCCCAGACTGCCTCCAGCTCTAAGCCGAATATCTCGGCGTCGGTATTCTCATTGAAGGAGGTGCGATTGATGATCCTGGAGACCTGCAGGTCCTCGTAGTCGTAGAAGAACATCGTCGCATTGGCCTGCAATGTACCGTTGAACAGCACATTCTTGCTGCCGATCTCATAGGCGTTCACGAATTCCGGCTCAAAGGTGGGAGACGAGCTCGGGAACAGCAGGGGATCAAACGGTGGGTTGAAGCCGCCGCCCTTGTAGCCCCGTGAGTAGGAGGCATACACCATATTGTCGCCGGTGAACTGCCAGTCGATCACGGCGCGGCCGGTGAATTCCTCCCAGCTGTCATCGTCATTCCGGTAGGGCACCGGGATGAACTCGTTGGCACCGAGTGGCTGGGTCAGTATCGCATCGGTTTCCTCGTCCCTGTTGAGCAGGAGCTGGCGGTCCCTGATGGTTTTCTCATCCTCGGTGTAGCGCAAGCCCAGGGTCAGCTTCAGGTCATCGGTGAGGTTGTAGTACACCTCGCCGAACAGCGCGGTGGACTCGATGGTGTACTCGTTGGTATCGCTGAGGAACTGCGGCGCTACCCAGCCGTTGCCATCTCCGCCCTGCAGGCCGCCCGCCACCGACGCCAGGTAGTCGAAGCCATTGGAAAATACGTAGTAGCCGCCGTCGTTGTCGACATCCATGTAGAAGGCGCCCGCCAGCCAGTTGAAGCGCCCGTCGTAGTCAGAGGCCATGTGTACTTCGATCGACCACTGTTCGTTGGAGGTGTAGGAATTGTCATACGCCTCGAGTGAGCTGTTCCTGGACTTGACGTTGCCGCCGATGGAACCGGTGCCAGTGTTGGAAGCGGCGGACATGGGCAACTGGCCATCGAAGAACTGTGTGTTGTAGGTGTTGGGGAGCAGAAACTGCAAGGCAGCCGGCAGTTCCACCTGGGTAGTACTGACCGCCCACTGGTAGTCCATCTCGGATTCCACCGTGGTGTCCTGGTAGCCGGCGATCAGGGTCAGGGTGTGGTTGTCGAGTTCATGATCTACGGTCAGGGTGACCAGGGTTTCATCGGCCTCGTAGATCGGTTCAAAATCGGAAATGGTCCGGCGCAGGTCGGTCGGGTTTTCCCCCCGCTCATTGCTGCCGAAGGGGAAAATGCCCAGCGGCCCCAGGGCCAAATCGGAAGCGACAATATTCGATAGCTGCGACGAGGGATTCGGCAGGTCGAAATCGAGCCTGTCCGGCAGGCAGCCTATCACCCCTGACGGGTCGTTCTGGCACATGGTCTTGGTCGAGCGGCTGCGGTCGCTGTCCTCATCGAAGTAGGACACCATCAACTCGACGCTGGTGGCATCCGTGGGCAGCCAGGTGAAGGAGCCGCGCACCGAGTACTGGTCGCGCCCGTCAACGTCGTTGCCGGTGAACACGTTCTTAGTGTAGCCGTCCCGTTCCAGGTAGAGGCCGGCGAAGCGCATGGCAAAGGTATCGCTGACGGGAACGTTGATGTGGCCGACCAGCTTGGTGTGGTCCCAGTCGCCGTACTGGCCCTCGACATTGCCCGACCACTCCTCCAGCTCTGCCCTGGCAGTCATCATATTCACCGTACCGCCGGTCGAGTTGCGGCCGAACAGGGTGCCCTGCGGCCCGCGCAGCACCTCGATGGCCTGTACATCGAAGTACTCGGTCTCGAACAGGCGAGGAGAATTGATAGGCACCTCGTTGACGTGGATGCCCACCCCCTGGTCCGCAGACTGCGCCACCAGGGTGGTGCCGATGCCGCGAATCTGGAAGTTGTTGCCTGAGAAGTTGCCTTTGGCATAGGTAATATTGGGCGCGGTAAAGCGGATATCGGCAAAGCCATTGATCTGCTTGGCCTGCAGCGCCTCCGTGTCAAAGGCCGTTACGGCAATGGGCACATCCTGCGCCGATTCCATGCGCTTCTGCGCAGTGACGATAATTTCCTCCAGCTGGGCATAAGCGCCCGAGCTGAGGCCTAGTGCTGAAACAAGGGCGACCGAAGCCGCCACCCGGTTGGGGCGGAACAAAGTTGACTGGGACAAGACGAAATCTCCATATACTTATTTTAATGTTCGGAGTTACCACTGGATTCTTTTTGAATCCTTGGTATGAAACTTAGTGCTATAGCGCCAGCATGTCCAGAGTGGGTTGGGTGACTGGCTGAACCAGTCCGGTGTATGTGAGGGGACCAGGAGCATAGTTTTTGTTGTATGGCTCGCTCTACGAAAGCCCCGGAGAACTTCGTCGACTGGTCGCCGTCAGTGGCACGCAGCTAGAATGGAATTTCGGTGGTTGCGGAGGAGTAACATGGCGCCGTTGAATAGATGGATACAGCTTGGGTGTTTATGCCTCGCTATTAGCGCCTGCGCTGTTGCGGACCACGCAGGCGGCAGTGCGGCTGCGGCCGCAACCCCGGCCGATCGACCCAAACTGATCCTGCAGATCACAGTCGATCAACTGCGGGGCGACCTACCAACGCGCTTCTACGATCGACTGGGAGAGGGCGGCTTCCGCTATCTCTGGGAGCAGGGCGTGGTCTATACAAACGCACACCATGCACACGCCAATACCGAAACTATTGTCGGCCACACCACCTTGTCTACCGGTGCCCATCCTTCCGGTCATGGCATGGTGGGCAATCTGTGGTTCGACCGTGAGTCGGGCTATGTCACCTACAACGTGGAGGATGCCCGTTACCGGCTGCTGACAGCGGGCGCCGATGTTGACGAGGATGCCGAGATCGATCCCACCCAGCGGGCGGCGCGCAGTGAGGGTCGCTCACCGGCGGCGATCCTGGTCACAACCTTTGCCGACGAACTGGTGAGTGGTACCGGCGGGCGCGGCAAGGCCATCGGGGTGTCAGTGAAAGACCGCGGCGCTATCGCTATGGCCGGACACGCGGGCACCGCCTACTGGTTCTCGAAGGCCGGCGGCGAATTCGTCACCAGCAGCTATTACCAGAAGCGCTACCCGGATTGGGTTGAGCGCCACAACCAGGCACAGCCGGCCCAGGTGTACGCCGGTAAGTCCTGGGAGCTTATGCACCCCGTGTCGACCTATGTGTTCGGAGATTCCGACGATCGCCCCTGGGAAGTCGACCTCGGCGGTTTCGGTCGTGTGTTCCCCCACTCTTTCGGTGATGGCACCAGCCCCTACTTCACGACCTGGCTGACCTTCAGTCCGGCGGGCGACCGCCTGGTACTGGACTTCGCACTCAAGGCGCTTGCTGAGGAGCAGCTGGGCGCCGACGCGGTGACCGATTACCTGAGCGTGAGTTTTTCCACTACCGATTACGTCGGCCACGTGTTCGGGCCCTCCAGCCTGGAGCAGGAAGACAACCTGCTGCAGCTGGATCGCACGCTCGCAGAGCTGCTCAGCGCCGTGGACGGTTGGGTGGGTCTGGAGAATACCCTGATCGTGCTGTCCGCAGACCACGGTGGGCCGGATACGCCGGGCTATTTGAATTCCCTCAACATTCCCGCGGCATACGTGACGCCGTCGAGCTGGGACAAGAGCGCCGCCATCGAACGCCTGAAGGCGCAGTTTGGTATTGAAGGCGAGATCTTCGAGACCTACTCCCATCCTTACCTCTACTTCACGGATGCGATCAAGCACGATCCCGCCATCGATCTCGCCGCGCTGGAGGCTGCAGTGGTGAAAGAACTGGCTAGCTTCGAGGGCGTGGCGCTTGCGGTATCGAGCTCAGCGCTGCGGCGCGGCAAGCTGCCGGATACCGAACTGATGCGCGCGGTGGTGAACAACTTCCACCCCAAGCGCTCCGGGGATATCTACGTGGTGTTTGAGTCCAATCACTTCATCAATGATTTCGACGGTATTTCTGTGGCCTCGACCCATGGATCGCCCTGGAGCTACGACACCTATGTGCCGGTGGTGTTTGCAGGCTTTAACCTGAAGCCGCAGGTGGTGAGCCGCCGGGTAAATACCGTGGATGTCGCCCCCACGCTGTCGGTAATTGCCGGCGTCAAGCCACCCTCAGGAGCGGTGGGCGAGGTGCTGGAGGAAGCGGTCAGGTAGGTTTGCCGAGTTCTCCCCGGTCATTCAACCGTGGGCGGCGTCTTCTTGATGTAGTCCGGCACCATGGTGCCCATCGACATATAGATATTGAACAGGCCATCGATGCCGCAATCCAGCGGCGACACGGCATCTTTCGGCACGCACATGATGGCGCCTCCAAAGGGCACCGGGGCGGTGGGGATCATCACCACGTGGTACTCGGTGCCGTTCAGCGCGAAGGTCTGGCTGGTGGGCAGGAAGGCCGGGAACGTCGTGCCGCCAAAATCGCACATGATGGGCTGCATCGACTGCATGTCGGTGCCCTGCTTGGGCTCCATCATTTCGACGATCTTCTTCGAGGCGTCGTACACCGTGCGAATCACCGGTATGCGTGAGGTCAGTCCGTCGGTCCAGCGCCCCCAGCGATCTTTAAGCACCGTGCCCACCAGCAGCCCCAGCAGGTAAATCAGTACCAGGGCGAACAGCATGCCTCCGGCGTAGGCGCCCAGGTCCGACTCACCGAAATTCCAGCCGATTTGTCTCAGCATGACGCCTACCTGGCTGCTCGGTCCCAGCATGTCGGCGAGGAACTTGACCAGCCAGGCCAAGATTGCCACGGTTAAGCCCACCGGCAGCAGGGCCAGCAGGCCCGTGCTAAGGGGTCGCAGGAGCGTGCTGAAAAGACTGCGGTCACTCATGGTCTGTTCCTCTATGGTTTCAGGGCTCGATGGGTTTGAAGGGTTCGACGGTCACCTCGCCGTCCACGACGGTGACGAAGCTGGACTCGGGGATAGGTTCCCAGAACTGCTGCAACTCCGACAGGGGTTCCGACACCACCGCCCGCGCCTTGGTAGACATTTTTTCCAGCAGGGCCTCCTGTCGCGGGTTCAGCTGCTGCTCCAGGGCGGCCAGGTCCCTGGAGTGATAGAGCGTGCGCGATTCCCCCTCGCTGGAGTAGCGCACGCCGTAGAGGTTCTTGCCGTCGGCTATCCCCAGGGTCATCTGCACAGGGTACTGCACATCGGTATCCCAGCCGATGCGCTCCACGAAACCGACCATGCGCGCCAATGCTTCCTGTGGATTGTCGGTCAGGCCAAACTGCATGGCGAGCATGAACATCAGTTCGGAATCGGTGGCGCCGTGCAGGCCGCGGAAGTGGTCATCATCCAGCTCGTGCACCAGCTGCCGCCGGATGCGGGCGAAGTTGCGGATCACCCCGTTGTGGACGAACAGCCAATTGTTGTAGCGGAAAGGGTGGCAGTTGTTGTATTCCACCGCTGTGCCGGTGGAGGCGCGGATATGGGCCAGGAACAGGGGCGACTCAGTGTGCTCGCAGAGGTCGTGCAGGTTGTCGTCGTTCCAGGCGGGCTGGGTGCTCTTGTACATGCCGGGCTGGTCCAGCCGGTCGAACCAGCCCACGCCAAAGCCGTCGCCGTTGGTGGTGTTGGGCCCCAGCCTGGCATCCAGGCTCTGGTCGATCAGGGAGTGGCGGGTATTGAAAATCAGCTCAGCAAGGGGAATGGCTCCCCCGGAATAGGCCAGCCAGCGGCACATGTCGATGCTCCTTTGAGTCCAGGTGATTGGTATATAGCAGGAATCTCGCAGGCTGGAGCAGACCTGTGGCTGCAAATGCCGCGGAAGTTCATCTAAAATCGTCGAACCTCCGTACCATTACAAAACTTGTACACC
>JASJBK010000138.1 GCA_030066555.1 Halieaceae bacterium | reverse complement strand
CGGCGACGAGCCCTACATCTTCCACTTTCCGGACGGCAATGCCGGCGTTACCCGCGCCCTGGTGCGCAAGCTGGTACCCGCGGCGCTGGCCGCCGATGGCATGGAAGCCCAGGTACTCGCACAGCTCGACTACAGCGTCCTGGACCGGCCCGGCGCGCCGGTGCGCATTCGCCTCAACAGTACCGCGGTAGATGTGCGCCATACGCCGGACCAGTCCGCCGTGGATGTCACCTATGTCTCCGGCGGCGACAGCTACCGGGTGCGCGGCAAGCATGTTGTCTACGCCGGCTACCATGCGCTGCTGCCGTCGATCTGCGAGGGCCTGCCGGAGGAGCAGGTAGCCGCCATCAACAGCGTCACCAAAGTGCCGCTGGTGTATATCAACGTAGCCCTGCGCAACTGGAAGGCCTTCAATGAGCTCGGCATCTACCACGTGGACGTAGCGCAGCCGGAACTCATGCATTCTTTCGGCATGGATTTCCCGGTCAGCATGGGCGGCTACCACTACACCCGCTCGCCCGACGAGCCCGTGGTAGTGCACGGCACCTACGTGCCGGCGGTACCGGAGAGCGGACTCACTGCTATCGAGCAGCACCGGCAGGGCCGCCGCCAGCTCTACCAGATGAGTTTTGACGATTTCGAGCGGAAGATAGTCGAGCAGATGAACGGCGCCCTGGGCGGTGGCGGCTTCGATGCAGAGCGCGATATCGCCGCTATCACCGTTAACCGCTGGCCCCACGGCTACGCCTACGAGTACAGCGAGCTGTTCGACGACCTGGACTACGGCCCGGAGTACGGCCCACACATAACCGCCCGGCAGCAGCTTGGCAGGATCTCCATCGCCAACTCCGACGCCAGTGCCTACGCCTACGTCGACGGCGCCATCGATGCCGCCGACCGGGCTGTCAACGAGCAACTTAAGCTGTAGGCTTGTACCCCTTGCAGTTACGGAGACCGACGCCGGCATGAAAACCGCCAGCACCACCAGCGCCAAGGCCCTGTTCAACGAGGCCCTGCAGCGCATCAACCAGGGCGAGCTCAACGCCGCTGCTGCGATGTGCCGGGAGGCGATTCGCCGCGATCCCCATGATGTTTCCATGACCGCCTTGCTGGGCGCAGTGCTGATCAAGCAGCGCCAGCCGGATGCAGCGGAAAAGTACCTGCGTGAAGCCATCGACATGGCGCCAACGTTTGCCAAGCCCCACGAGGATCTCGGTTACCTGTTACTGGAAACCAACCGCGCCCAGGAGGCAGTGCAGTCACTCAAGGAAGCCACCCGCCTGGACCCGGAATCGGCGAGCGCTTTCTACACGCTGGGGCGCGCTTTCACTGCTGTCGGCAAGCAGCGCCGTGCCGACGTCGCTTTCGAAAAAGCCTTTGGACTGGATCCCCAGCGCAAGAAGCTGGCAATGGCCGCCGAGTTGCACAAGCGCGGCAAGTACCCCGAGGCGGAGCGTATCTACCGGCGGCTACTGCAGGAAAATCCCCGCAACGTCGATGCCATGCGCCTGCTGGCCGGAGTCGCTTCCGCCCAGGGGCTGCCCGAAGAGGCGGAGTCGCTGTTGCGGCGGGCCATCGCCGTGGCACCGGATTTTGCCCTCGCCCACCTGGACCTGGGCAATCTCATGAAAGACCAGCAACGCTTTGAAGAGGCCATCGAGTGCTTCTCGAAAACCGCGGAGCTGCACCCGCACAGCGGCAAGCCACACTATCTGCACGGAGCAGCGCTGGCCGAAGCGGGTCGCACCTACGACGCCGTGGATGCCTATCGCAAGGCCATAGAAGTACAGCCGGCCCATACCGGCGCCATGCTCGGGCTCGGCCACAGCCTCAAGACCATCGGTGAACAGGACGAGGCCGTTCGCGCCTACCGGGAGTGCATTCGCCTGCGCCCGGAGGACGGCGAGATCTACTGGAGCATGGCGAACCTAAAGACTTTCCGCTTCTCCGACGAGGAGATAGCGTCCATGCACCGGATACTGGAGCAGGACGACCTGACGGAGCGCTCGAGGGTACATTTCCTTTTTGCCCTGGCAAAGGCCAGCGAAGACGCCGGCCACTTCGACCAGGCATGGCAGTACTACAGTGAGGGCAATTCTCTCCAACGCAGTCTCGAGTCGTACGATCCGGTGCGCACCGAGGTGGCCAACAATGAGCTGCGGGAAGTCTTCAACGCCGAGCTGTTTGCCGAGAAGTCAGGCCTCGGCAACCCCGACCCGGCACCGATATTCATCGTCGGCCTGCCGCGCTCGGGCTCGACACTGCTGGAGCAGATACTGGCCAGCCACAGCCTGGTGGAGGGCACCGCCGAATTACCCTACCTGGGCCGCACCGCGACCAGCCTCAATCACAACCGTGCAGACGGCGTGAACTACCCCAAGGCCGTGATCGAGCTGGGCGAGCGCCATCTGCAGGCCCTGGGCCACAAGTACCTGCAGTGGGCCGAGTTCCATCGCCAGCTCGACAAGCCCCGCTTTATCGACAAGAACCCCAACAATTTTGCCAACATTGGCCTCCTGCACCTGATCCTGCCCAATGCCAAGATCATCGACGCCCGCCGCTACCCGCTGGACACCTGCCTGAGCTGCTACCGGCAGCTGTTCGCCAAGGGGCAGACCTTCCTCTACGACCTGCAGGACCTCGGCGAGTACTACCTGCAGTACCTGGAGATGATGGAACACTGGGACCGGGTGCTACCGGGGCGCGTGCACCGCATACAGTACGAAAACCTGGTCACCGACTTCGAAGGCGAAGTGCGCCGGCTGCTGGAGTACTGCGAACTGCCCTGGGAAGACGACTGCATTAATTTCTACCAGACCGACCGGCCGGTGCGCACCGCCAGTTCGGAGCAGGTACGGCAACCGGTGTACACGAAGTCGATTCACTACTGGCGCAACTACGATGAGCACCTGGGCGAACTGAAGGATATCCTCGCGCCGATCCTGCCCGACTACGCACAATACGAAGCCATCAACCGGGACTAGCGGTATTTTCTACAGCAGCGGTATGACGAGCACCTACAGGACTCCCGGCGCCCGGCTGTTGTCGGCTTTCGGCTCTGTGCTGCTGGCATCACTGGTGGCAGCCTGCGGCAATGCCTACCGGGCCCCGCCCCCGCAGCCGCCCCCCAACCTTACCGTGCTCTACGGCGTGGACCCCGAATCGCGGTCCCTCTACACCCTCGACACCGCACTGGGCGTGCACAGCATTATCGGTTCACCCGGGCCGAGCCGGCTGGATGAACCCGCCGCCATGGCGATTCGCCCTGCGGATGGTGAGATATTCGTTTACAACAACGCGGAGAACGCAGGCGTGCGCAGCTACTGGGGGCTGGTGCGACTCGACCGCTGCACCGGCTTCGCCACGCGCATGGGGCCCGATGCGCTGCCGCGTACCGAGATGACCGCTATGGCGTTCGCGCCCGACGGCCAACTGTTAAGTTTTGGCCAGGCGCAGGCGGGAGACGAAAGCGACAACCACATCCTATACGAGCTCGACCCCGACACGGGGGATTTCATTGCTATCGGGCGGGTCGAGGGCAGCGCTCAATACAGTATCTCGGCGGCGGACTTTCATCCCGACGGCGATCTCTATGCCATCGGTAGCGTGGAAGACGACAGCGGCGGCAGCCTGCAACTTCTGTTGATCGTCGATACCCAGAGCGGCCGCCCCAGCATCGTCGGTGAGATCAGCCCGGAAATCGCCTTTGTCAGCGCCATCGCCTTCAAGCCCTCTGGAAAGCTGCTCGGTACCGGTGCCTATGCCAGCGGCGGCCGAATCCTGTTTGAAATCAACGTCGCTACCGGCGGCGTATCCGCCGTGCGGCGTTCCACGGTGGCGGCCAGGGGCCTGGGGTTTGCGCCGCCCTTGCGCTGCTGACCCTGCGCCCGGGAGCGGGACGTCAGGCGCTGACCGGGGATGCGAACGGCCACACCTCGAGGCCGTGAATCGCGTTGCGGATATCCAGTGACAGGTTGATCGAGAGGATGGTCTTCATGGTGTCGAGATCGTGAAGGGTAATCGTTGAGGGCGATGAGCCCGCAGCGATGGTGCTGTCGGTAATGGCGCAGAGTCCTCGTCCGAAGGCCTGGCGCGCCACCCTGGAATCGTCGAGACCGGTGTGGGTCAGCAGCTCCGTATCGTATTCCGGAACCGCGAAAATGCGCTGCGGCCCCTCCACCGGCAGGAAGCGCACGGCGTTTTTCTCCGTATCGTTGAACAGTATGCCGTCGCGGTGGGGACGGGCATTATGGGTGCCCTGGGGCAGGCTCGCCACCGGGCGGATGTAGCGCCCCGTGTAGGCGTGCAAGCCGTCAGTCCGCAATCCACTGACGTACAGGGCCCTGCTGTTGGCAAACACGTTATTGATGTGCAGCGTGTTGCCGGGCTGCGGGCCACGATTGCGCTCCGGGTGGAAGGGCTGCGCCCGCAGGCCCTTGCGCTCCCGCGCAAGCTTCAGGCCCCAGGTGAACTTGTTGTTGTCGAGGTCAAAGCCCAGCAGGGAATCAAAGCCGGTGGACGTCAGGTACAGCCGGCGCTTGTAGACCACGATTTCGTGGCAGTGCTTCAGGTAGCGGTTGCGATAGGACGCGACCTGGTTGAATTCGCTGTCGTACTCGAACAACTCGTCACTGGCGGCGACAAACACCCGCTCGCCGTCGAAGGCGATGCCACGCAGGCCGCGGTCCCAGCCGCGACCCTGCCAGTCGATATCGGCGGTGTCCCAGTCCACCGGCTGGAAGACCATTTGCTGGTCGATATCGACAAGGTAAATGCCGCCGTGGCTCTCGCCCTGCTGGCTGCCGCGGACCACGGACGTGGCGATCAAGGTTGTCATCCGGCCAGTTTACCCGGGCGTACCAAAAGTGGATATCCGGCCCTATAGGCAACGATGCGAGTGACCCCGGGGTTGTTGGATATTGGCCAAAGCTCCCGCAGCTAGTATAAAGAGATAAATAAAACCAAGTGTGATTTAATCCCTCAACAATACAGGACAAGGGGGCACCATGGCTGTAAATGCAATGAGCTCGCTGGACGCAGCGAAAAAACCCATCGGTCTCGCGGTTACCGCGGCAATCTCTGGCGTAGGCGTCGCCAACGCGCAAGATTCCGATAATCCCGCCCTCGAAGAAGTCCTGGTTACTGCCACCAAGCGGCAGATGAACCTGCAGGAAATCCCGGTTTCGATCACGGCGATCACCGATGAGCAGATCACCCTGCAGCGCTTCAAGAATTTCAGCGACTACGTGGGTCAGATACCCAGCCTGGCGCTGACCGAAATCCAGCCCGGCGGCGCTGCCGTCGTGATGCGCGGCTGTGCGGCCCAGGGCCTGAACTTTGTCGACTCTGCCACGACATCCGTCTACCTTGACGAACAGCCGATCACCGCGGCCGGCCAGAACCCGGACCCGCGCCTGATCGACATCGCCCGGGTCGAAGCCCTGGCAGGGCCGCAGGGCACGCTGTTCGGTGACGCGGCCCAGTGTGGCACCCTGCGCATCATCACCAATAAGCCGGATACCACCGCCACCTACGGCTGGATTGATGTCACTGGTTCCAGCATCGACGGCGACGACGAGGGCTACGATCTGAGCGCCATGGCCAACATCCCGCTGATGGATGACAAGGCCGCGCTGCGCGTGGTGGGCTTCTACGCCGACGAAGCGGGCTGGATGGACAACGTACGGGCGCCGTCGCCCCGCGGCACCTTCGACAACTTCGGCCAGGCGGAAGACGACGTCAATTCCTCCGAGTCCTATGGCGGCCGCATCGGGCTGCGCCTGATGCCTGCCGAGAACTGGACCATCGACTTCTCGGCCATCTACCAGAACGTCGAACTGGACGGCTTTGCCGATGCCGACCTTAACCAGCAGGTGTTTGAAGACACCGACACTTTTCCGCGCCTGGGTGATCGTGAGCAGATCCGCTACACCGACGACAACTGGGAAGACGAGTGGTACCAGCTGGCGTTCACCGTAGAGGCCGACCTGGACATTGGTAACTTTGTCCTGACTGGCGCCTACTTCGATCGCGAGAACGAGTATTTTGCGGACTCCACCGCCTACCACCAGACCTTTCAGCAGTACAACGACTACCTGAATGCCGGCACGCCCTATTACGAGATCGCCTACAACGATTTCGGCGGCGATCCGCGCGCGCAGTCCTTCGACGAGCGCGAAACCACGTCCTGGACGCTGGAAGCGCGCTATGCAACGCCCACTGAGGGCCGTTGGTCGGCCATCGTCGGCGCCTTCTACAACAAGCGTGACCTGGACGAGCTGTTCTACTCGAAGATGGTCAATGGCTTCAGCGACACCCCGCATTTCGCTTACCAGAACTACGCGGGCTATTACTTCAACGGTGTGCCGTTGAAAGAGGACAGCGAAAACATCTTCACCGGCACCTACGAGAGCGAGCTGACACAGTGGGCAGCATTCGGTGAGGTCAGTTTTGATGTGACCGAGAACTTCACCATCACTGCGGGTACCCGCTACTTCGATATCGAGAATGACTTTACGATCGTGCAGGCAACGTTGCTCGAACAGGTCGGTACCAAGCCGAACTGTGAGATCGACTACTGTTTCGCACCGGGCGACAAGGGCGAGGCCGATGAAACCGATTGGGTATCCAAGGTCAACCTGTCCTACACCATCGATGACCAGTTGTTGTATGCCACCTATTCAGAGGGCTTCCGCCGCGGTGGCGCCAACTCGGCCCGGCCAAACTCGGTGTTTGGAGCGCCCAATGCCCAGAACCCGCCTCCGGCAGGAACATTCAACCAGTTTGACTCCGATACCGTCGACAACTACGAGATCGGTGCCAAGACGGAGTGGTTTGACGGGCGACTGCGGGTCAATTTCGCCGCCTTCTACATGGTCTGGGACGACATCCAGATCCAGGCCAACGATCCCCAGGAAGGCGTGTTCTCCCTGGGTGTACTGAACTTCCCCGAAGCGGAGATCACCGGCTTTGAGGCCTTCGTGAACTGGGCGCCGACCGACAACCTGGCGCTCGACGTCAGCCTCGGTTACAACGACGGCGAGCTGTCTGATGACGACGTCTTGTTCCCGGACAGCGAAGCGCCGATCGAAATTTCCGACGGTACCGAACTGCCCATCGTTCCCGACTGGACGGCGTCGGCCAACTTCTCCTATACCTTCGACGCACAGCTGTTCAATGCCACGCCTTACTTCCTGGGCAGCTACACCTACACCGGTGAGTCGATCAACTCGCTGGCGGGTGTGGAGGCGAGCTCCTTCTCCTTCCCGCCGCGCGAGCAGGACAGCTGGTACACAGTCGACCTGCAGTTTGGCCTGGAAACCGAGACATGGACCGCGGCGCTGTTTGTCGACAACGTCACCGACGAGGACGCGGAGTTGTTCTTCAACAACCGCTGGTCGCAGCAGCGCCTCTCCACGCTGCAGCCGCGTACCTATGGCTTCAACCTGCGCTACAACTTCGTACGCTGATCTTTACCTGATGCCCGGCCCGTTGGGGCCGGGCTTCATTCCCCGCTCCAATCCTCCCAGCACAGGAACACCATGTTGTCCGCGGGAACGCCATGAGCACTGACCTGAAGACACGGCTGCGGAATCCCGCCATCAACGAGTGGAAGCTGTTCTGGCTGATTGCAGCACCGATGGCGCTGTACATGGTGACCGCCATGCTGGTCCGCGACCTGGCGACGCCCGAGGGCGTCTCGTCCATGATCCAGACCTCGGTGCGCTGGTCCATGCCCTGGCTGTACCTGGCCTTTATCGCGTCTTCGCTGGTTGCCCTGGCCCCGGGCGAGCCGTCACGCTGGCTGCTGCGCAACCGCAAGATCATGGGCCTGCTGTTCGCCGCGGGCATGGCCTGGCAGATCAGCTTCATCATCTGGCTGGTGGGCTGGCATACCGAGTACTACGTGGACGAGGTGTATGTACTGCGCGACGTGATCGAGGGCCTGGTGGGCTACAGCTTCCTGCTGGCGATGACCGTGACCTCCTTCAAGCGTGGCCGCCAGATGTTCACCCCCAAAGCGAAGCAGTGGAAGCTGCTGCACAAGACCGGCATCTACTTCCTGTGGGCCTACGCTTTCGGTACCTACTGGTACTCGGTGTTCTACTACGATAACCCGGACTGGGTGCACTACCTTTACTACTGGCTGGGTGTCGCCGCCCTCAGCCTGCGCATCGCCGCCTGGGTTCGCAAGCAATCCGCGGAAGACACCGATACCCAACCGGCACTGGCAGCCGCCGGCTCTGTGGTGATCCTGCTGGGCGTGATCGGCGCGGCGACCGGCTCGCAGTGGGAGAACCTCGCTCATACAAACCTCGAAGGGATAGCCTGGGCCATGCCGCTGGAGTTGTACATGCCGTACTGGCCGTTTATCCCCTACCTGCCGATGTTTGCGCTAGCGGCGGGCGCCTACCTCATTGTGCGCGCCAGGCGCACCGAGGCCTGATCAGGAGGCATCCGCCAGGGCCGGGATCTCCCGGCGCAGGCGCAGGTACATGAAGCCGTAGATGCCCATCCCCACCAGGGAGGCGATGGCGCACATGATGAATACGCCGGCATAGCCGAAGCCTGTCGCCAGTATCGAGGCGGCGATGTTGGGGCCGATAATCTGCCCCAGCCCCTGGGCACCGGGCATCAGCGCCGCGAAGCGGCCCGAGTGATCGACATTGGCCACCGTGGCCATCTGGTAGACGTCGACAAAGATCCACAGGAAATTGAAGCTGAACAGGCTGACCACCAGCTTGGTATTGTCGATGCCGTTGAACAGCATGCCGACGATCACGGCCTGGATCAGCAGGGTCACCAGCAGCGGTCGGGCCAGGCCAAACCGGTTGCTGATCAGGGTGGCCACCAGGCAACCGACGATCGAGCAGAAAGAGGTCCACACCAGCACCTGGCTGGTCCATTCCGGCGTGGCCTCGGAAGCCAGGCTCGCCAACTCGATATAAGTCCAGTAGGCGCCAATATTGATGTAGGTGGCGAGGATCGCCCCCAGCACCAGCCACGGCACCCAGGCGGGCACGTGGCGGTGCTCGACATGGTGGGCTCCGCTTTTCTCCTCGACGTCCAGCTCCACATCGAGGGTAGCCTCAAGGGGGCGCGCCGGCAGCCAATGAAGAAAGGCAAGCCCGAACACGTAGAATCCGACAAAGAACAGGTAAATGCCGTTCATACTGAGCTGGGGCAGTATGTGTAGCTCACCCGCCTGGGAGAACGCGAACATGAACAGGGCGATATTGTAGGCCCGGGCCGGTTTCGAGGTCGCGCCGAGGGTGGCCACCGCTACCGCCGTATACAGGCCGCTGCCAATACCGGAGACAAAGCGCAGCCACAGCACCCCCTGGTACTCGAACACGAACATGCACAGGGTGTTGGCCAGGATCACCAGGATTGCACCGCACAGAACAATGCCGCGCCGGTTCCAGCGCCCGATAACCAGGGCAGTGAGCACCGCCCCCAGGGACAGGCCACCGAGGTCGGCGCCGGCCACCCGGCCCACCTGCACCTCGCTGAAACCTAGCTGGGCCACCCAGGCCGAACTGATGACAGGAATGCCCACCAGCACCCCGTAGCCCACCAGGATCATGTACAGCGCGACAGACATGGAGCGCCAACCATCGAAGATGGTCTGCTCGTGCACTAGCTCGGTGCTGGCCGTTGCCGTGGTCGTGGTTGTCGTCATGGCCCGCTAGCGATCCGCGAGAATGCGCTGGGCGGCGTTATGACCGGGCGCGCCGGTGACGCCACCGCCCGGGTGGGCGCCGGAGCCGCACAGGTACAGCCCGGACACCGGGGTGGCGTACTGGGCCGCCTGCGGATGGGGGCGCATGCTGAACAGCTGGTCGGGCTCGAGGCGACCATGGCAGATATCCCCGCGGGTCATACCGAAGGTGCGCTCGATATCCAGCGGTGTCAGGCACTGGGCATGCTCGAGAATCCCCGGCAGGTTGGGAATAAAGCGCTCGACGTAGGCAAGGATGTCGCTGACCACCCGGTCCTTCTCGGTATCCCAGTGTTTGCCGTCGGCGAGGTCGTAGGGCATGTACTTGCAGAGCAGGCTCATCACGTGGGTGCCCGGCGCGTCAGTCAGTCCCTCATCCAGTGAGCTGGGAATGATGGCCTCGATGATCGGCGGCGAGGCCGGCTGGCCTGCCCGCGAGGCGCGGTAGGCCTGCTCCACATGATCCTTGCTCTCGATAATGGTGATACTGGCGCGGTGCTGGGGACCCAACTCGGTGCCGGGCATGGCGGCAAACTCCGGCAGGCCCTTGAGGGCCAGGTTCATGCGCAGGGACGCGGATTCCTGGCGGAAGGCGCCGATATCGCGGGCAAACTCTTCCGGCAGGTGCTCGGCACCCAGCAGTTTGAGGAAGGTGCGATTGGGGTCAGTGTTGGCCGCCACCACCGGTGCCCTGACCTCTTCCCCATCGGCGAGGCGCACGCCGCTGACACGGCCGGCGTCGAGCAGGATCTTCTCGACGCCAACGCCGGTGCGAATCTCCACCCCCTTGTCCCGGGCCGAGGCCGCCATGGCCTGGGTGATGGCGCCCATGCCGCCGCGCACAATGCCCCAGGCGCCCTTGCGCCCATCGATCTCGCCCACCGCGTGGTGCAGCATGGAGAGGCTGGCGCCGGGCTGCTGAAGTGAAGCGTAGTTGGCCGGCAGAATATGCGCGGCCACCATGGATTTGATCTTGTCGCTGTCGAACCAGCGCTCGATGATGGTGTCCGGCGCGCCCACAAAGAACTGCATCAGCCGCCAGCGCTCATCCTCATTGAGCTTGTAGACATCGAAGCCCAGCTTGACGGCGCCCAACAGGTCGGTGAGCCCACCCCCTGACAGCTTCGGCGGGGTTTTCAGCCATTGCTTGGCGAGGATGTCGCCCACGGTCTCGATGGTCTCGTCGAAAGCCAGGTAGGCGTCGTAGTCGGTGTCTGAGAACTTCGCGAACTGCGCACGGTCGTGGGCCTCATCACCGTTCAGCAGCAGGTGGCCGCCACTGGAATCCAGGTACAGGGAATTACCCAGCAGGATGGGCTCGTAGCCATACTGCTCCAGCGCCAGGTCCTTCACGACCTCCGGGCGCAGCAGGCTGACCACGTAGGAGGCCAGCGAGTTGCGATAGCCCGGGTGGAACTCCTCGGTGACAGCAGCACCCCCGACGATATCGCGCCGTTCCAGCACGCAGACCCTCATGCCCCCCATGGCGAGGTAATTCGCGGTAGTCAGGCCGTTGTGGCCGCCGCCGATGACGATGGCATCAAAACTCATGTTGCGGTTCCCGCCTGGGCCACGGGTGCGGTCGGCGCCCCGTAGCGATGTCGAATAACGCGCGCAGCGATAAGCCCCAGCGTAACGTAAATGAACGGTGTGGTGAGGGAGATAATCACCTCACCCGTCGCCCAGTTCAGCGATCCGTCTGCCAGCAGCTGGCCGGTAGCGCGCTGGTAAGGGATCACGTAGAAGTTGATCATCAGCACCGGTATCACACAGCCGTAGGCGATCAGGCACCAGGGCGCGAGCAGGGTAAAGCGCGTCTTGTCGGCATCGCGATCCTCCGCCGGCACCTCGTGCAGGCGCTCCCGGTAGTCTCGCTCTGCAGCGCTTACCTGGCCACGGCTCGATATCCAGTAGATGGTGGCAATGCTCAGGGCCGCGCCGATCACCACCGGATGCAGCAGGTAAGGCCAGGTCACCAGGCCCACGTATTCGAGGGTGGCCGGAATGACGTTCCCCAGGAAGCCCACCGTCATGCCCCAGAAGGCCGCGGAACCGGTAATACGGTCACTCCACACGCTCATCAAAGCGACCGGCCCCCAGGAAGACGCAAACACGGTGCCGATAAACAGCATCAGCCAGAACACGTTGGGCGGGAAAATAAAGCTCAGTGCCAGGGCGCTGAGGCCGGTGGCGCCCATCACCCAGCGCGTCGTGGACAGGCTGCGCTCGTTTCCGTGACCCATAATGTCATTGCTGACGCTGAAGCCCACCAGCGACAGGAAGGTCGAGGCCGACGACAGGGCCGCCGCCATAATGCCGGCGATCAGCAGGGCGCCGAGGAATTCCGGCACCAGGTTCCGCGCCGCCCACAGGATCACCGTTTCCGAGGGCGTGATATCCGTATTGGCGAGGTTGATGAGACCGCCCACCCCGTAAATCAGGATCTGCAGAAGGATGACTGCAAAGCAGGCGTAGATCGCCGCCCGCAGCACCACGTGCTCATCGCGGGCCATGAGATGTCGGCTGGCCTGCCAGGGACTGACCGCGTAGACAATGCCCCAGGCCATATCGACCACCACCGCCCACAGCAGATAATCCATGGGCGTTTGCCAGTAGGTACCCAGCCCGACCGTACCGTGCCAGCTGGCAATATCCGGCTTGCTTTCGAGCCGCGCCATATCACCGATGGCCGTTGTCACACCTCCGAAGTCGTCAACGATGAAGAAGACGAATAGCACTGTGGCCACAGTGAACAACAGGAACATCAGAG
>JASJBK010000006.1 GCA_030066555.1 Halieaceae bacterium | reverse complement strand
ACCAGGGCGCCCTCGCTATCCAGCACGATGGCATAGCCTCGTTCCAGGGTTTGCTGGGGGCTGATGGCCGTCAATCGCGTTTCCAGCAGGGCCAGCGCATGCCGTTGGCGGTCGAGCTGCACGCCCAGTGCGCGCCGCGCCCGGGTGGCGAGATGCGCAGTTTCCGTGCCCAGCTGCCGGAGCAGGTCTGCGGGGCTCTGGCCGCGCAGTCGCGACGCCAGCACACCCAGCCGGTGTTGTCGTTGCTGCAGTTCCAGCTTCAGGGCGCGCTTGAGGTGCAGTTCCAGGTCGTCCAGTCGCTGGGCCTGTTCCCGCAACCGTTCCCCCGGGTGGCGTAGCCGCCCACGCAGGCCCATCAGCTGCGCTTGCAGCAGTTGCAGCTGGCGTCGCAGTTGCCGCGCCAGCGCCTGTTCCATCGCCAGCAGGCGTGCCGCGAGTTCGCGCTGGTCGGGGCTGAGCATCTCCGCCGCCGCCGAAGGGGTCGGGGCCCGCTTGTCGGCCACGAAGTCGGCGATGGTGAAATCGATCTCGTGGCCTACCGCGCTGACCACTGGAACCGGGCTGTCGACGATCTTGCGGGCCAGCGCCTCGTCATTGAAGGCCGCCAGGTCCTCGGCGGAGCCGCCGCCCCGGGCCACGATAATGGCATCCAGGCTCTCTATGTCGTAGGCGATATCCAGCGCGGCCACGATCTGCGGTGGTGCTTCCAGGCCCTGCACTGCCACGGGTAGCAGGCTCAGGTGGATGGCGGGAAAGCGGCGCCTGAATACGGTGATAATGTCCCGGACCGCGGCCCCGGTCCTGGAACTGATAATGGCGATATGCTGCGGTGCCGGGGGCAGGGCGCGTTTGCGGTGGGCGTCGAACAGCCCCTCGTTCTGGAGCTTCAGCTTGAGTTCTTCGAAGGCGCGCTGCAGGGCGCCGGCGCCGGCGTCTTCCAGGTGCTCGACGATCAGCTGAAACTCGCCGCGACCCTCGTACAGAGATACCCGCGCCCGCATCCTCACCAGCTGGCCGTTCTGCGGGCGCATACGCAGGCGCTGGTTGCGGTTGCGAAACATCGCACAGCGTACCTGGGCGCGGTCGTCCTTGAGGGTGAAATACCAGTGGCCTGAGGCCGGTGTGGCCAGGTTGCTGAGCTCGCCCTCGATCCACAGGAAGTCGAAATGACTCTCAAGCAGGCGCTTGGCCAGGCGGTTGAGCTGGCTGACGGTGAGGGTCTGGGGGGTATCGGGCGCGCCGCCGGGAGGGTTTTCTGTGTGAATCGGAGGCGTCATCGTTTACTGGGACACGGGCTTGGAATTATAATTGCATGTTTACTCAGACAGCGGAAGTGTCATGCTCAGAATCGCCCAGGAAGCCCTGACCTTTGATGATGTGCTGCTGGTCCCTGGGTACTCCGAGGTGGTGGCCACCGATGTCTCCCTGCGCACCCGCCTGACCCGGGAAATCTGCCTGAACATCCCCCTGGTATCCGCCGCCATGGATACCGTCACCGAGGGCAAGCTTGCCATCGCCATCGCCCAGGAGGGCGGCATCGGCATCGTTCACAAGAGTATGACGGTGGAGGAGCAGGCGGCCCAGGTGCGCCAGGTCAAGAAGTTCGAGGCCGGCATGGTCAAGGACCCCATCACCATCCAGCAGGACGCCAGCCTCGGCCAGCTGCTCGAGCTGACCCGCAAGTACGGTTTTTCCGGGGTACCGGTGCTCAATGGCGAAGACCTGGTCGGCATTGTTACCCGCCGCGACACCCGTTTCGAATCCAACATGGATATCGCCGTGTCGGAGATTATGACACCCAAGGACAAGCTGGTGACGGTGGAAGAGGGCGCTGCGCTGGAAGAGGTGCAGTCACTGCTGCACAAGCACCGCATCGAGAAAATCCTGGTGGTCAACGGCGACTTCGACCTGCGCGGCATGATTACCGTGAAGGACTTCGACAAGGCCGAGAGCTTCCCCAGCGCCGCCAAGGACAGCTACGGCCAGCTGCTGGTGGGCGCCTCGGTGGGCACCAGCCCCGACACCGACGACCGGGTCGATGCGCTGGTGGCGGCGGGTGTCGACGTGCTGGTGGTGGATACCGCCCACGGTCACTCCCGCAACGTGATCGACCGGGTCAAGCGCATCAAGGAAGCCTACCCCGACATGCAGGTGATCGGTGGCAATATCGCCACCGCCGAGGCGGCCATCGCCCTGGCGGAAGCGGGCGCCGATGGCGTCAAGGTCGGCATCGGTCCGGGCTCCATCTGCACCACCCGCATCGTTACCGGCACCGGCGTGCCGCAGATTTCCGCGGTCGCCAACGTCGCCAATGCGCTCAAGGATACCGAGATTCCCCTGATTGCCGACGGCGGTATCCGCTTCTCCGGCGATATTGCCAAGGCCATCGTCGCCGGCGCCCATTGCGTGATGATGGGCAGCATGTTCGCCGGCACCGAGGAGGCGCCGGGCGAAGTAGAGCTGTACCAGGGACGGACCTACAAGTCCTACCGCGGCATGGGGTCACTGGGCGCCATGGCCCAGACCCAGGGCTCCAGCGACCGCTACTTCCAGGACGCCAGCGCCGGGACCGAGAAGCTGGTGCCGGAAGGCATCGAGGGCAGGGTGCCTTATAAAGGCCCGCTGGCCGGCATCGTGCACCAGTTGATGGGTGGCCTGCGTTCAGCGATGGGCTATACAGGCAGCGCCGATATCGACACCATGCGTACCCACCCGGAGTTCAACAAAGTCACTGCGGCCGGTATGAGCGAGAGCCACGTTCACGACGTGTCGATTACCAAGGAAGCGCCGAATTACCCGGTGCGCTAACTAGTTGCGGGGACAGTTTACTTGTTGCGGGGACAGTTTACTTAATTCCAGCACGGATCCAGATGAGCCGGAGATCTAGCGGAATTAAGTAAACTGTCCCCGCAACTATTTATCAGAGTTCGTAAATGAGCAATATCCACGACCAGCGTATCCTCATCCTGGATTTCGGATCCCAGTACACCCAGCTGATCGCTCGCCGCGTGCGCGAGGTCGGCGTATACAGCGAGATTCGCGCCTGGGACATCAGCGACGAGGAGATCCGCGAGTTCAACCCGCGGGGCGTGATTCTCTCCGGCGGTCCTGAGTCGGTGACCGAAACGGGCTCGCCCCGGGCACCGGAACTGGTATTCGAGCTGGGCGTGCCGGTGCTGGGTATCTGCTACGGCATGCAGACCATGGCGGTGCAGTTCGGCGGCGAGGTCGAGGGCTCGCATATCAGCGAATTCGGCTACGCCCAGATCCGTGTCACCGGCAATACCGGCCTGCTGCACGACATCAAGGACCACGTGGCCAGCGATGGGACCTCGTTGCTGGATGTGTGGATGAGCCACGGCGACAAGGTCACCGGGCTGCCCGATGGTTTCGACCTGATGGCGGAAACCGACAGTTGCCCGATCGCGGGCATGGTGCACCGGGACAAGCCCTTCTACGGCATCCAGTTTCACCCGGAGGTTACCCACACCCTGCAGGGCGTGCGCATCTACGAGCACTTCGTGCTGGAGCTGTGTGGTTGTGACGTGCTGTGGACACCGGCACGCATTGTTGACGACGCCATCGAGCGGGTGCGCGTGCAGGTGGGCGGCGACAAGGTATTGCTGGGTCTGTCCGGCGGCGTCGATTCCTCGGTGGTGGCGGCCCTGTTGCACCGAGCCATCGGCGAACAGCTCACCTGCGTATTTGTCGACAACGGTCTGTTGCGCAAGGACGAGGGCACCCAGGTGATGGACATGTTCGCCAAGAACATGGGCGTCAAGGTGATCCGTGCCGACGCCGAGGACCGGTTCCTGTCGCGGCTGGCAGGTATCGACGAGCCAGAGCAGAAGCGCAAGATTATCGGCAATACCTTTATCGAGGTGTTTGACGACGAGGCCGGCAAGATCCAGGACGTGAAATGGCTGGCCCAGGGCACTATCTACCCGGATGTGATCGAGTCCGCCGGCGCCAAGACCGGCAAGGCCCACGTAATCAAATCCCACCACAACGTCGGCGGCCTGCCGGAAGACATGGACCTTGAGCTGGTGGAGCCGCTGCGCGAGCTGTTCAAGGACGAGGTGCGACAGGTCGGGCTGGAGCTGGGCCTGCCCTACGATATGGTCTACCGGCACCCGTTCCCAGGGCCGGGTCTGGGTGTGCGCATTCTCGGTGAAGTGAAAAAAGAGTATGCCGACCTGCTGCGCGAGGCCGACGCTATCTTCATCCACGAGCTGCACGCGGCGGACTACTACCACAAGACCAGCCAGGCCTTTGCGGTATTCCTGCCGGTGAAGTCGGTTGGCGTGGTCGGTGACGGCCGCCGCTACGAGTACGTGATTGCCCTGCGGGCCGTGGAGACCGTCGATTTCATGACCGCGCGCTGGGCGCACCTGCCCTACGAGCTGCTGGAAAAGGTTTCCAACCGTATCATCAACGAGATCCCGGGTGTGAGCCGGGTTACCTACGATATCTCCAGCAAGCCGCCCGCCACCATCGAGTGGGAATAGCGTGCTTCTGCATGCCGCAAGGTAACAGTATGAAGGGCAGATTGAGAGCGTTGGCTGGAGCCCTGGTGCCCACGGTGATTCGACCGTCCTTACGGCATGCTTATGGCAGGTACTTCAAGGGCGGCCGTTTTGCTCTCAACGACCTGGACCGCAAACTCGAGAAATGGCTGGACTACAGGGACGGCTATTTTGTCGAGCTGGGTGCCAACGATGGTTTTACCCAGTCCAATACCTACTACCTTGAACTGAAAAAGTCTTGGCGCGGCCTGCTCGTTGAGCCTGCGCCGCATAATTTTCTCAGTTGCCTGCGGCTGCGCGGCGCAAACAATCGGGTTTTCTGCAACGCCTGTGTGGACTTTGACTACCGCGAAAAGTATGTCGATATCGAATATGCCAACCTCATGTCGGTATCAAAGAGTCTGCCCCTGGATCTGGATTACAGTTCCACCTATTTACACAATGCGAGGGCGATACAGGACATTAACTCCCAGGACATGTCGTTTGGTGCTCCTGCGCGAACACTTACCAGCCTGCTGGATGAGGCGCAGGCGCCGACCACTATCGACTTCCTGTCCCTGGACGTGGAAGGTGCAGAAATGGCGGTACTGGGTGGCATAGACTTTTCCCGTTACCGGTTCCAGTTTCTGTTGGTTGAATGCAGGGATCTCGCGCCGCTGCAGAGCTTTCTCGAAGGTGTGGGATACAGGCTGGAAGAGAAGCTCACCCACCATGATTACCTGTTCAGCAGCCAGACGTAGCGGAAGAGGGGAGAGCTATGCAGTTGGCAGGACCTTCGCTGGGATCCACCTGAGTGAATGATCTGGACTTTATGGCGCGTGCACTCGAGCTGGCCAACAGAGCCGCTGAATGTGGCGAGGTACCGGTTGGCGCAGTAGTCGTGCACGAGGGAGCTATCATTGGCGAAGGTTACAATCAGCCGATATCCAGTAGCGACCCGACAGCCCACGCGGAAATCGTCGCCCTGAGGGATGCGGCCGATCGCGCGGGCAATTACCGCCTGCCGGGCTCGACCCTTTATGTCACCCTGGAGCCCTGCACCATGTGCGTTGGCGCTATTGTCCACGCCCGGGTGGCGCGGCTGGTGTTCGCCGCCCGCGAACCCCGCGCCGGGGTTGTCGTCAGCCAGGGCTCCGATCTCGACCGCGACTTCTACAACCACCGCGTGAGCTGGGACGAGGGGCCGCTGGCGGAGGAGAGCGCTTTGCTCTTGAAGAACTTCTTCAAGGAGCGCCGTTAGCCCGCCTTCTTCTTGCTCTTGCCAGCCTGGACCTTCTTGGCTTTTACATACATCTGGTGCCCATTGCGCATCTCCACCTGGAACAGGTCGCTGGCTTTAACCAGGTCGCCGAGCTTGGTGTACCCGTAGTTTTTCGGGTGGAAGGGAAAGCTGCTGTTTGAGATGTAGCTTCCCACCGCGGCGAGCGACGCCCAGTCGTCATCTTCGGACGTTTCCAGCACGGCGGTGCGCAACAATTTCACCAGGGGTGCGTCCATTCTCAGCTGAGAGCGCGTCATTTTTGGCGCAGGTTGTTCGTTGCTGTTCTGGGATCCGTTGTCAGAAACGGTCAAATTTTCGGTGTAGAGAAATTGCGAGCACGAGTTTACGAACGGCCCGGGTGTTTTCCGTTCCCCGAATCCATATACCGGCATGCCACTTTCAGTGATGCGCAGTGCCAGCGGCGTAAAATCACTGTCACTCGTCATCAGGGCGAAGGCATCGACGTTGCCGCTATAGAGCAGATCCATAGCGTCGATAATCATGGAGGCATCGGTAGCGTTCTTGCCTTTTGTGTAGGCAAATTGTTGGATAGGGCGGATTGCGTTGGGATGTAGCTGCTCCACCCAACCCTTTAACTGGGTGCTATTCCAGTCGCCGTGAGCATGCCGGACACTGACGACTCCGAACTTCGACAGTTCTTCCAACACACCTTCGATGGCATTGTGTCTGGAGTTGTCACAGTCAATCAGCAATGCAATTCGTTTGCTTTCACTCATTGGAGCTTTCCTTGTTGGATGCCTGTTTGATGTCCCTGGCCAACTGCATAGCAGGACACCGCACTGAATCGGTCCTGAGCTAGGGGTGGGCGATGACGAGTTTGTAACCCAGGTCACAGGACTCCTTGTCGAGGACATCGCCGTAGCGTGCCTGCCAGCTGCCCGACTCGAGGTCGTCGCGAAGCCGGGTAAGACCTTCCTCGACGCGCTCGATCATTGAGAACGAGGAAATGGCATTGCGCACGCCCTGCTCGAGGTAGCGCTCGGGTCTTCGCCAGTAGGCAGCCATAAAGCCGTCGCTACAGTCAGCTGGTACGGGAACGCGCACCTCTTCGTAGCAGGAGAAGGCAGCCTCGAACTCGGCATGGGTCGGCATGATTCTGTCATCGACACCGAGGATCTCCGGAAAGTACTCCATCAGCCAGAAATTGTCGGTGAATCCGTCGTGGGTAAAGATCACCACAGATCGGCTCGCCACACGTCGGAGTTCTGCAAGGCCCGCCAGCCGGTCAGGCCAGTGGTGCACCGTCAGTAGGGCCAGGGTGGTATCGAAGCTGTTGTCTGCGAACGGCAATGCTTCGGCGTAGGCGCGAACCACCGGGTTAAGGCCGGCCGAGCGCTGTTCAATCATGACCGAGGAAGGTTCGACGGCGATAGTTGGCCGGTCCAGTGGTTCATAGGAGCCGGTGCCGGCGCCCACGTTGAGTACGGAGCCTGTGTCTGCCAATGCCTCGGTTATCAGTGCCTGAATGCGCGGGTCCGGTGTGCGGTAGTCGCGGTAGCCAATGCCGATGGCATCATAGACTTCAGCCATGGTAGGCGTCCCGCGACAGGCGGTAGTAGAGCTTTACGAAGGGCTTGCCCTCGACCTCTGTGTCTTCGCTGTGGCTGAGCACCGCGCCGAGTTTTTCCACCGCCTTGCGAGAGCGCGTATTGGTATCGCCGACGTGAAACCACACGGTGTCGGCAAAGCCAAAGGCGTGCTTCAGCATCAATGCCTTCATCTCACTGTTGGTATTGCCGCCCCAGTGCTCTGTGACCAGGAAGGTATAGCCGATGCAGATGGACGGGTCCTCGGGCTCCCACTCGTAGAAACGCGAGGAGCCGATCACACCGCAGGTGGTATTGTCGATGACTGCCAGAGCGCCGCCCGAGGCTATGGCGCCGCGGAAGAAGCGCGTTAAGAATACATCACGCTGGTAGCGGGTGTTGTCGGGGTGCTGTTCCCAGATGGCTGGGTCTGAGGCGGCCACGTACAGGGCCTCGAAATCGTCTTCGCGCAGCGGTCGCAGGGTGATGTGCGGGCCGACCAGTGTGGGCTGCAGGTCGACGTCGCTCACAGGGCTGTGAGGTCGACAGCTTTGACGACATCCGGCACGTACTCCTGGGCGTCCACCGGAGGCGGCGGGCGATTGGCGGCAATGTCCTGCCAGGCCAGGATGTTGTAGTAGTGGCGAATGTTCTTTACGTAGGTCACCGGTTCGTTGCCGCGCGCATAGCCGTGCTTCACGGTCTTGTAGTACTTGCTGCGCTGCAGCAGCGGTAACCGTTCCTTCACATCTGACCACAGGTGTGGGTCGCCGCCCTGGCGCTCGGTAATGACGCGGGCGTCGTTGAGGTGGCCGCGGCCGATGTTGTAGGCCGCCAGGGCAAACCAGGTGCGATCCGGCTCGAGCACATCAGCCGGCAGCAGGCGCTTGATCTTTTTGAAGTAGCGGGCACCGCCACGCAGGCTCTCCAGGGCGTCGAGCCGGTTGCGAACATCCATTTCTCGCGCCGTGGACTGGGTGAGCATCATCATGCCGCGTACCCCGGTGGGCGAGCGAGCCCGCGGGTTCCAGTGGGATTCCTGGTAGGAAATGGCTGCCAGTAGCTGCCAGTCGAGCTGGTACTCGGTGGCTACCTGTCGAATCATTGTCTCGTACTTGGGCAGCCGCTGGCGCATGCGCCGGTTGAAGGTCTGGGAGTCAACCTGGTCGACGCCCCAGGCGTGGCCGAACTGGCGTTCCTTGAGCTGAGACAGGGTGCCGTCTTCCTCCAGCCGCGTCAGGAAATCGTTTGCGGCCTGCCAGAGGGTGTCGTCTTCCGGGCGTTGGGAAAACAGCCAGGACAGGGTCTGCTGCTCGCCCAGGTTGAAACCAACCCGCAGTTTTGGATGGAAGCTGCGGTTGGCAATGAATTCGTTGGAATCGATTACCGCATAGGTGGCGGAGCCGGTGGTGACCATGTCCATCAGGTCCAGCGGCTCCACATCGTCGATTTCCTGCCACTCCAGGTCTGGGTAGTCCTCCCGCAGCATTGCCATGGTTTCGGCATGGCTGCTGTTGGACATGGTGACCACTCGCCCGTCATAGAGATCCTCAACCGATCTCGGCTTGGCGGTACCGGCCAGGTAGATGATCTGGGGATCGATATCGTAGTACGGCGCCCCGAAGCGGAATTCTGCTGCACGGCTGGGCGTGACCGACAGGCCGGCGGCAGCGAAGTCCACCTGGGCGCGGCGGATGTCATCAAATATGTCGCCGATGTTGTGACGGGAGCGGTAGCTGACTTCGACACCCAGCTCCTCCGCGAAGCGGCTGACCAGCTCGTGCTCGAAGCCGGCGGCATCGCCCTTGTCGATAAAATAGGTGGTAGGGCCGTTGCGGGTCGCCACGATCAGCTCCCCCCGCTCCAGCACCTGTTGCAGCGAGTCCTTGCCGGAACAGCCCGCCAGCAGCAGTCCCGCCAGCACGGCCAATACGCTGTGCACTCTACAGTCCATCGTATAAGTTTAGCGCCGTGGCAGGGGCGCAGAAAGCTGGCATACGGCGCTGACGCCCCGGGGTGAATACAGTACAATAGCGCGCTTTTCAGGCGGGGCGCCCAGCCCCGCTATATTGAGAGCTCATACAGGCGATCCCGCGGATGATCACGCTGCCCGGCGCTCCGGCCCTGTCGGATTTCAGGCTTCAGAAACTCAAGGCTCAGCTCACCCAGCTTCACCCCGATATTGGCGCCCTCAGTGCCCGTTTCATGCACTTCGTCGACTATGACGGCGTTATCGACGACGCCGACCTGGCGGTGCTGGAACGACTGCTCGAATATGGGCCGCGGCACACTGACAGCCCCGATCTGGGCACCCTGTTCCTGGTGGTGCCGCGCATCGGCACCCGCTCTCCCTGGTCCAGCAAGGCCACCGATATAGCCCATGGCTGCGGGCTGGAGAAGTTGCGCCGTATCGAGCGCGGCATCGCCTATCGGGTTGAGCTGCCCGAGGGCGCCCAGCCCGATGTAGTGGGTGCACTGCTCCACGATCGCATGGTGGAAACCGTGCTCTCCGAAGCCGACGCTGCCGCGGGCCTGTTCGCACAGCACACACCGGGGCAGATGGGCAGTGTCGATGTGCTTACCGGTGGTCGCGATGCCCTGGCGTCAGCCAACGTCGAGCTCGGCCTGGCGCTGGCGGAAGACGAGATCGACTACCTGGTAGAGAGCTTCCAGGGACTGGCACGCAACCCCACCGATGTCGAGCTGATGATGTTTGCCCAGGCCAACTCGGAGCACTGCCGGCACAAGATCTTCAATGCCACCTGGACGATCGACGGCGAGCAGCAGGACCACTCCCTGTTCCAGATGATTCGCAACACCCACGCCCAGGGCGGCGAGGGTGTGCTGTCGGCCTATTCCGATAATGCCGCAGTGGTGCAGGGCCACCGTGCGGGTCGCTTCTTTCCTGCGGCAGACAGTGCCGAGTACGGGTACAGCCAGGAGGCGATCCACCTGCTGATGAAGGTGGAGACCCACAATCACCCGACGGCCATTGCACCGTTCCCCGGCGCCGGCACCGGCTCCGGGGGTGAAATTCGCGACGAGGGCGCCGTCGGTCGCGGCTCCAAGCCCAAGGTCGGCCTGACCGGATTCTCGGTGTCCAACCTGCAAATCCCCGGCCACCAGCAGCCCTGGGAGCGCGACTACGGCAAGCCCGGTCGCATCGTCTCGGCGCTGGACATCATGGTCGAGGGCCCCATCGGCGGGGCCGCCTTCAACAACGAGTACGGCCGACCTAACCTGTGCGGCTATTTCCGCAGCTTCGAGATGGAGCTGGCGGGCGAGGTTCGCGGCTACCACAAGCCCATCATGATCGCCGGCGGCTACGGCAATATTCGTGAGGAGCATGTGGAGAAGGGCGCGATCGAGCCCGGCCACCAGCTGGTGGTGCTGGGCGGCCCCGCCATGTTGATCGGCCTCGGCGGCGGCGCGGCGTCCTCCATGGACAGCGGCGCCAGTGCCGAAGACCTGGATTTCGCCTCGGTGCAGCGCCAGAACCCGGAAATCGAACGGCGCTGCCAGGAGGTTATTGACCGCTGCTGGCAGATGGGAGCAGACAACCCCATCGCCTTCATTCACGATGTCGGCGCCGGCGGCCTGTCCAATGCCTTTCCGGAACTGGTGAAAGACGGCGACCGCGGTGGTCGTTTCGAGCTGCGCAATATCCCTAATGACGAGCCGGGCATGACGCCCCTGGAAATCTGGTGCAACGAGGCCCAGGAACGCTACGTCATGTCCGTGGCCCCGGCGGATATGCCGGTATTCGAACAGATCTGTGCCCGCGAGCGCTGCCCCTATGCCGTGGTAGGCGAGGCCACCGCGGAAAAGCACATCAGCCTCGGCGACCAGCGCTTTGAGAACAAGCCGGTAGACCTGCCGATGTCAGTGTTGTTTGGCAAGGCGCCGCGCATGCATCGCACGGTGACCCGCGAGCCCGTGCCGGAAGCGAGCTTCGATACTAGCGCCATCAATCTCGACGAGGCCCTGACCCGGGTGCTGTCACTGCCCACCGTGGCGGGCAAGGGTTTCCTGATTACCATCGGCGACCGCACCGTGACCGGCATGGTACACCGCGACCAGATGGTCGGCCCCTGGCAGGTACCGGTCGCCGACTGCGCTATTACCACGGTGTCCTATGACAGCTACGCCGGCGAGGCAATGGCCATGGGTGAGCGCACGCCGCTGGCGCTGTTCAGTGGTCCCGCCTCCGGACGCATGGCCATCGCCGAGGCCATCACCAACATCGCCGCCGCACCGATTGCCCGCATCGAAGACATCAAGCTGTCGGCCAACTGGATGTGCGCTGCCGGTAGTGGCCGCGAAGACGAGGTTCTGTACGACACGGTGCGCGCCGTCGGCATGGAATTCTGCCCGGCGCTGGGTATCACTATCCCGGTGGGCAAGGATTCCATGTCCATGCGCACTACCTGGGAAGACGCCGGTGAGGGCAAGGCAGTGACCGCGCCGGTGTCGCTGATCGTGTCCGCCTTCAGCCCGGTGACGGACGTACGCCTGAGCGTGACACCCGAACTCAACACGGCGACCGGCAACCGCCTGCTGCTGATCGACCTGGCCGCTGGTCAGCAGCGGCTGGGCGGCTCGGCACTGGCCCAGGTCTATGGTGCTCATGACAGCCGCGTACCGGACGTGGATGATCCCGCGCGCCTCAAGAGCTTCTTTACGTTCATCCAGCAGCTGATTGCCGACCAGTCGCTGCTGGCCTACCACGACCGCTCCGACGGCGGGCTGGTGACCAGCCTGCTGGAGATGGCGTTCGCCGGCCACTGCGGCCTGGTCATTGACCTGGGCAATACCGATGACGTGCTGGCAATGCTGTTCAATGAAGAAGCCGGCGCAGTGCTGCAGGTGGCCGAGAGCGACGTACTCGCCATCCGCGAGCAGGCGGCTGCCTTCGGGCTGCAGGACTGTCTCGTGGACCTCGGCACCGCAGTGCCCGGTGACGTGATCGATATCGCGATCCAGGGCCAGGCGCTGCTGGCCGCGTCGCGCACGGCCTTGCACCAGTGCTGGGCGCAAACCTCCTACCGCATCCAGAGCCTGCGCGACAACCCTGACTGTGCCCGCGAGGAGTTTGAGTCCATCGCCGCTGACGTTCCCGGCTTGAGCGTGTCGCTGGGCTACGACCCGGCAGAAGATATCACTGCACCCTTTATCGCCAGCGGCGCCAGGCCGCGGGTGGCCATCCTGCGTGAGCAAGGCGTAAACGGCCAGGTAGAGATGGCCGCCGCCTTCGACCGTGCCGGTTTCACCGCGGTGGACGTGCACATGAACGACCTCGACAGCGGGCGCTTTGAGCTCAATGACTTCAAGGGCCTGGTGGCCTGCGGCGGCTTCTCCTACGGCGATGTACTGGGAGCCGGCGAGGGCTGGGCCAAGCGGGTGCTGTTCAACAGCCAGCTGCGCGATGCTTTCGCTGAATTCTTTCAGCGCGACGACAGCTTTGCCCTGGGTGTGTGCAACGGCTGCCAGATGATGTCGAACCTGCGCGAGCTGGTGCCGGGCGCCGGCCATTGGCCGCACTTTGTCCGCAACCGCTCCGAGCAGTTTGAAGCGCGCCTGGCGCTGGTGCGCGTCGAGGAGTCCTCCTCCATCCTGCTCGACGGCATGGCCGGTTCCCATATGCCCATCGCCGTGGCCCACGGTGAGGGCAGGGCGGAGTTCCACGACGCTGCCCAGCAGGAGGCCGCAACACAGCACGTGGCCTTGCGTTACATCAGCAATGAACTGGAAACCGCCGAGCGCTATCCGGCCAATCCCAACGGTTCGCCGGCGGGCATTACCGGCCTGTGCAATGCCGATGGCCGGGTCACTATCATGATGCCGCATCCGGAGCGGGTGTTCCGCAGCGTCCAGAACTCCTGGGCGCCGGCCGATTGGGGCGAGGAGGGCGCCTGGCTGCGCCTGTTCCGCAATGCACGCCGCTGGGTGGGGTAGGCATTTACTGCAAGACCAGCCCTTGAACCCCAGCTTGTCCGACCCTACTTATTCCTTATAATGGCGCGGCTTTTTTCTCAGGTGAAACATGATCAATAAATACCCCCTGTGGAAGTACCTGCTGGTACTGGGTGTGGTGTTGCTGGGCTTTTTCTACGCGGCCCCCAATCTCTACCGCCCGGACCCCGCCCTGCAGATCAGTGGCGAGAGCAGCTCCCAGACTATTGATACGCGCACGCTGGAGCTGGCCACCGGTGCTTTGGCCGGTGCCGGCATCGACTACTTTGGCGCGGAAATCCAGGGCGAAGGCCGCAACGCACTGATCCGGCTGCAGCGCCGTGACGACCAGCTGCCCGCCCAGAGCGCCCTGCAGCGCGCACTCGGTGACGGCTATATCGTGGCCCTCAACCTGGCGCCGACCACGCCCGACTGGCTGCTGGATTTCGGCGCCCAGCCCATGAAGCTGGGCCTGGACCTCAGTGGCGGTGTGCACTTCAAGCTCGAAGTGGATACCGAGGCGGCTATCCTGAGGCGTCTTGAGTTCTATACCACCTCGGTGAAAAAACTGATGCGCGAGGAGCGCATTCGCGGCTTTATCAGCCTCGAAGACGAGAGCGAAGTGCTGGCGCGCTTCAAGACCGAACAGCAGCGCGAACAGGCGCTGGACGCGGTGCGCGATCGCTATCCCGAGCTGATCGTTCAGCGCAGCGAGGAAGGGGCGGAGTTCCTGTTCACCGCGGCACTGTCGGACGCCACCCGCTCGGAGATCGCCACCTATGCTGTGGCACAGAACCTCACTACGCTGCGCAATCGCGTCAATGAACTGGGCGTGTCGGAGCCGCTGGTGCAGCCCCAGGGCCGCAATCGCATCGTGGTTGAGCTGCCCGGTATTCAGGACACCGCGGAAGCCAAGCGGATTCTCGGCAAGACCGCAAACCTGGAGTTCCGCCTGGTCGCTACCGCTGATGCCTCCTTGTCCGAGCGCCAGGAATTCGAATACCGCGGTGCCGATCGCGCCGGCGCCACCGAGTGGCTGGAACGGGAGGTCATTATCACCGGCGAGCGGGTGTCCAATGCGCAGGCCAGCTTCGACCAGAACGGCCAGCCCAATGTAAACATCAGCCTCGACAGCGAGGGCGGTACGCTGATGCATCGCTCGACCCGCAACAACATCAAGCGCCGCATGGGTGTGCTGTTCATCGAGCGCAAGAACCGCACCCGCTACGAGCGCGGTCCTGACGGCGAAGAGATTGTCGTCAAAGTGCCCTATGACGAGAAGAAGGTGATTACTGCACCCGTCATCCAGTCGGCGCTGGGTGCCCAGTTCCAGATTACCGGCCTGGATTCGCCCCAGGAATCCTCGGAGCTGGCGCTGCTGCTGCGCGCCGGCGCGCTGGCGGCCCCCATCGACTTTGTCGAGGAGCGCACGGTGGGCCCGTCCCTGGGCGCAGAAAATATCGCCAAGGGCGTGACCTCGGTGCAGATTGGCCTGCTGGCGGTGGTGCTGTTTATGGCGGCCTACTACCGGGTGTTCGGGCTCGCTGCAATCGTGGCGCTGACCTGCAACCTGGTGCTGCTGGTGTCCTTCATGTCCATCCTTGGCGCCACCCTGACGCTGCCGGGTATCGCCGGTATCGTGCTGACCGTCGGTATGGCGGTGGACGCCAATGTGTTGATATTCGCGCGTATCCGCGAGGAGCTCAAAGGCGGACTGTCGCCGCAGATGGCGATTCACGCCGGCTTTGAGCGTGCCGTGGTTACTATCCTCGACGCCAACCTGACCACCCTGCTGGTGGCGGTGATCCTCTACGCGGTGGGTACCGGTCCGGTGAAAGGCTTCGCCGTTACCCTGTCGATCGGCATTATCACCTCCATGTTCACGGCGATCCTCGGCACCCGGGCCATCGTCAATCTCATCTACGGCGGCCGCAACGTCAAGCGGCTGGCCATCGGGTAAGCGCTATGAAAGTCATCAATTTCATGGGTCAACGCTGGATCGCCGTGGCGTTCAGCATTCTGTTGCTGCTGGCGTCGATCGGCTCGCTGTCCGTGCGCGGCCTCAACTGGGGCCTGGATTTCACCGGCGGTACCCTGGTGGAGGTACACTACAGCGACTCCGCGCCGCTTGAGGAGATTCGCAGCAACCTCGACAGCGGCGGCTTCGCCGGTGCCGTGGTGGTGAGCTTCGGTACCGACCAGGACGTGCTCATTCGCCTGCCCCAGGGCTATTCAGACAAGGACGGCGCGCGCCTGCTGGAACAGTTGCAGGCGTCGTATAGCGGTAATGTCGAATTGCGCCGTATCGAATTTGTCGGCCCCCAGGTAGGCGAGGAACTGCGGGAGCAGGGCGGGCTGGCCATGTTGATGGCGCTGGGCCTGGTGATGCTGTATGTGGCCTTCCGCTTCCAGTTCAAGTTCTCCATGGGCGCGGTGGTGGCCCTGGCCCACGACGTGCTCATCACCCTGGGCTTTTTCTCGATCACCGGGATCGAGTTTGATCTCACTGTGCTGGCGGCGCTGCTGGCGGTAATCGGCTACTCCCTCAATGACACCATCGTCGTCTCAGACCGTATTCGCGAAAACTTCCGCAAGATCCGCAAGGGCGAACCGATCCACGTGATCAACGTGTCGCTCACCGAGACTCTGGCCCGTACCCTGGTAACCTCCTTTACCACCCTGTTGGTGCTGGTGGCGCTGGCGGTGTTCGGAGGGGAGATGATCTTCGGCTTCGCCGTGGCGCTGCTGGTTGGCGTGGTGATCGGTACCTATTCGTCGATCTACGTGGCCGCCAACAGCCTGCTGATGCTGGGCATCAGCAAGGAAGATCTGTTGATTCCGGTGAAAGAAGGTGCCGAGCAGGACGACATGATGCCCTGACCGGGGCGTCCCGGGTCAGTCTGCGGAGCTCTGTCTTGCGCCGCTGCCGATATGCCCCATAGCGGGTTTCACTACCTGCAGCACGGCCTTGAAGCACTTGGGGTTGCCCGCCACTATATTGCCGCTTTCCATGTAGCCGGCATCGCCGTTGAAGTCTGACAGCAGGCCTCCGGCCTCGCGAATCAGCAGGCCGCCGGCGGCAATATCCCACGCTGACAGGCCCGGCTCCCAGAACGCGTCCAGGCGTCCCGCTGCCACGTAGGCCAGGTCCAGGGAGGCAGCACCCGCGCGGCGAATGCCTGCGCTACCGCCGGCCAGTACCTTCAAGACCTCGGTGTAGGAGGGGAGGTACTCGGCCTGGCGCTCGAGGAAAGGAATGCCGGTGCCGATCAGGGCTGTCTCCAGGTTGGCGCGCTTGCTGACGCGGATACGACGGCCGTTAAGCTGGGCACCGCGGCCGCGGCTGGCCACGAACTCTTCGCGCCGCACCGGGTCGACCACCACGCCGTGCTCGATCTTGCCTTTGTACTCGCAGGCGATCGACACGGCAAAGTGCGGAATGCCACGCAGGAAGTTGGTGGTGCCGTCCAGCGGATCGATAATCCAGCGGTACTCGGAGTCCGGGTTGCCGGTGGCGCCGCTTTCCTCGCCGAGGAAGGCGTGGTCCGGGTAGGCCTTGCTGAGGTGGAAGATGACTTCCTTTTCGGCGGCCCGGTCGACCTCGGAGACAAAGTCGTTGGCGCCCTTGTTTTCCACCTCGATCAGGTCGAGCTGCTCGGTGGCGCGAACGATAATGTCACCGGCCTTGCGCGCGGCGCGCAGGGCGATGTGGCTCATGGGCTCCATGGGACTTCCTGGCAGGTGTTGAACGGCGCGCGATTATAGCAGATCTGCTAAACTTCGCGCCCTTTCGGGCCGGAGGTCGCACGCCTTGAACAGCGCCAATATTCGCATCGTACTCGTCAATACGTCTCACCCGGGCAATATCGGCGGTGCGGCGCGGGCGATGAAAAACATGGGGCTATCGCGCCTGGTGTTGGTCGCGCCGAGGAAGTTTCCTCACGAGGAGGCGGACTGGCGCGCCGCCGGTGCCCAGGAGGTATTGCAACAGGCGGTGGTGGTTGACAGCCTGGCCGAGGCTATCGCCGACTGCCAGCTGGTGGTCGGTACCAGTGCGCGTGGCCGACGCATTCCCTGGCCGGTGCTCGACCCGCGCCGTTGCGCAGTCGACGTGCAGGCGGCGGTAGGGCGCGACGAACAGGTGGCGCTGGTGTTTGGCCGCGAGGACCGTGGCCTCACCAACGAGGAACTGCAGGCCTGTAACCTCCACCTGCATATCCCCAGTCACGAGGATTACCCGAGCCTCAACCTGGCCATGGCCGTGCAGGTGATCAGCTACGAGCTGCGGATGCTGGCCCTGGAAGGGCAGTTGCCCGAAGCCTCCACCGATGAGTGGGATGCGCCTTTCAGCACGGTTGAGAACATGGAGCGTTTTTACCAGCACCTGGAGGAAACCCTGGTGCAGATCGACTTCCTTGACCCGGCGGCACCACGGCAGCTGATGGCTCGTCTGCGCCGCCTGTACGGGCGAGTGCGTCTCGACGAGATGGAGCTCAATATCCTGCGCGGCATACTCACCGAAACCCAGCGCGCTGCGACCGCCGCGAGCCCCCCTGAAAAAGCTGGAGACTAGCGCAAGAAGCCGCTCCAAGCTATTGATATTAAATAAATAAACGGCTCAAAGTATTCGCACTCGGAGGGGCCTGCCTGGTTGCGATCTGCCCGGGCTTCGAGGATACTGGCCAGAGCAACGGACGGGCCCATGAAGACACCGATTTACCTCGATTATTCCGCTACCACGCCAGTCGACCCGCGGGTCGTCGAGGCCATGGTCGGCTGCCTGGGCACCGACGGCGTGTTCGGCAATCCCGCCTCACGCTCCCACGCCTTTGGCTGGCAGGCCGAGCAGGCAGTGGAACACGCGCGCGGCCAGGTCGCGGACCTGATCGGCGCTGACCCGCGCGAGATTGTGTTTACCAGTGGTGCTACCGAGTCTGACAACCTGGCGCTCAAGGGTGCGGCGCATTTCCATCGCGAGCGTGGCCGTCACATCATCACCTCCAGCATCGAACACAAGGCGGTGCTTGATAGCTGCAAGCATCTGGAAACCGAGGGCTTTGAGGTCACCTACCTCTGCCCGGAACCCGGCGGCGAGATCGCGCCCGCCAGCCTGGCCGCGGCCCTGCGCGACGACACCATCCTGGTGAGCCTGATGCACGCCAATAACGAAACCGGTGTGCTCAACGACATCGCCGCCCTCGGTGCGCTGTGCCGGGAGCGTGGCGCGCTGTTTCATACCGATGCAGCCCAGAGTGTCGGCAAGGTGGCCATTAACCTGAAGGAACTGCCCGTCGACCTGCTGTCGATTTCCGGTCACAAGATGTATGGCCCCAAGGGGGTCGGTGCGCTTTACGTACGGCGCCAACCCCGCGTGCTGATCGAACCGCAGATGCACGGCGGCGGTCACGAACGGGGCATGCGCTCCGGCACGCTGCCCACCCACCAGATTGTCGGCCTGGGTGAGGCCGCGCGCATTGCCGCGGAGCAGCTGGAGGCGGATGAGGCACGCATTACCGCCATGCGCGACGCCTTCTGGGAGACCGTGAGGGCCTGCGGTGACGTGGAGCTGCATGGCGAGACCCAGCCGCGGCTGCCCGGTGTGCTCAATATCGGCTTTGGCGGCGTTGAAGGGGAAACCCTGCTGATGGCCCTCAAGGATATCGCCGTATCCTCCGGTTCTGCCTGCAGTTCCGCCACCGTCGAGCCGTCCCATGTGCTGCGCGGCATGGGTGTGGAGGACCAGCTGGCCCACAGCTCCCTGCGCATAACCCTGGGTCGTTTCACCACCGATGAAGAGGCGCGCTTCGCCGCTGAGAAGCTGTGCGAGACCCTGGTACGGCTGCGGCAGCCCCGGCCGCGCTCGGGCACCCATGATGGCTGAGCACGGTGCTTGAAAAAGCCACCATAAGCCCCTGATTTTTCAACCTAAATAGACATGCCCTGAGGCGCATTTCAGGGTGCAAGGGTGCGCTGGAGCCCGTATAATACCGCCGATTTTTCAAATGCCGATCTGGCGGCCCCGCATAGCGGTGCTGCCGGGGCGGTTTCAACCGTTTATTGGAGAAAACCTGAATGTCAGTCGAACGCACCCTTTCAATCGTGAAGCCGGACGCCGTCGGCAAGAATGTCATCGGTGAAATCTACAGCCGCTTCGAAAAGAATGGCCTGCGCATTGTCGCCGCCAAGATGCTGCGACTGGATGACGAAATGGCGGGCGGCTTTTACGCCGAGCACAAGGAGCGCCCCTTCTTCCCGGCGCTGATCGAGTTTATGACGTCCGGCCCGGTGTGCGTGCAGGTGCTGGAAGGCGAAGGCGCGGTTGCCAAAAACCGTGAACTGATGGGTGCCACCAACCCGCAGGAAGCTGAGGCCGGCACGATTCGCGCTGACTTTGCCGAGTCCATCGACGCCAACGCAGTACACGGCTCCGACTCCCCCGAGTCGGCCGCCCGCGAGATTGCCTACTTCTTCACCGACGGCGAGATCTGCGAGCGCTGAGGCCATGAACGACGCCCGTATCAATCTGCTGGGCCTGCCGCTGGATAAGCTGCAGGCATTCTTCCTGGAAATCGGGGAGAAGCCCTTCCGTGCCCAGCAGGTACTGAAGTGGATGCACCACGCGGGCGTCGACCGCTTCGAGGACATGACCAATCTCAGCAAGTCACTGCGCGAGAAGCTTGCCGAGATCGCTGAGGTGCGGCCACCTGAAGTGGTCAGCCAGCTCGATTCCGAGGACGGCACCCGCAAGTGGGCAATCCGAGTGGACGGTGGCGGCCTGGTGGAAACCGTGTTCATTCCCGACGGCCAGCGCGGCACTCTGTGCGTGTCATCCCAGGTCGGCTGCAGCCTCGACTGCAGTTTCTGCTCCACCGGCAAGCAGGGCTTCCAGCGCGACCTGAGCGCCGCCGAGATCATCGGCCAGGTATGGCTGGCAATGAAGTCCTTTGATGCGTTCCAGAGTGGCAAGGGTCGCAAGGTCACCAATGTGGTGATGATGGGCATGGGTGAACCGCTGCTCAACTTCGACAACGTGGTCGACGCCATGGAGTTGATGATGGAAGACCTGGCCTACGGTATTTCCAAGCGGCGGGTGACGCTGAGTACGTCCGGTGTGGTACCCATGCTCGACCGGCTGGCCGAGGTCAGCGAGGTGTCACTGGCGGTGTCGCTGCATGCGCCCAATGATGAGCTGCGCAACGAACTGGTGCCGATCAACCGCAAGTACCCCATCGATGTGCTGCTGAAGAGTGCGCGCAACTACATCGACCGCCAGACCGACAAGAAGCGGGTGGTGACCATTGAGTACACGTTGATCGCCGGCGTCAATGACCAGCCCGAACACGCTCGCGAACTGGTGGAACTGCTGCGCGACTTCCCCTGCAAAATAAATTTGATTCCCTTTAATACATTTGCACAATCGGACTATGAACGGCCGTCCGGAAACGCGGTTTCCCGCTTCTGGCAGGTGCTGGTAGATGCCGGCTTCATAGTCACGGTGCGCACCACCCGCGGCGACGACATCGACGCGGCCTGCGGCCAGCTGGTAGGGCAGGTGGTCGACCGCACGCGGCGCAGCGAACGTCATCGCGCCCGGCAGGCCGAAAAAGAACAAGAAGAACAGGTAATCCGTTGGGGGTGAATTTGTCACTAAGCCTGGGAAAGCACTTCAAGCCTGGTCCCGGTATGCGTGCAGCTATCGTGTTCCTGGGCCTGAGCCTGTCAGCCTGCGTTACCCAGCAGGAGAGTGTGTTCGACTCCAATCCCTCCGAGGAAGACGCGCTGAAGGCGCGGGTAGAGCTCGCCCGCAGCTACATCGGCGAGGGCAACTGGGAGGATGCCAAGCGCAACCTTAAACTCGCCCAGGAAATCGACCCGAAATCCCCCGAGGTCGCGGAAGCCTTCGCGTTGGTCTACGAGCGCACGGGCGAGTACGAGCTGGCAGAGGAGAGCTTTAAGCGGGCGCTGTCGCTGCAGCGGGATTTCAGCCGTGCGCGCAACAACTATGCCGCATTCCTCTACTCCCAGGGCGCCCAGGCGATTTCCCGCGGTCGCACCGAGGAAGGCCAGCAACGTATGCAGCAGGCTGAAGAGCAGCTGATAATCGTGGTGAGGGATACGCTCTATGATGCGCGTCCGAGGGCGTTTATCAACCTTGGCCTGGTGCAGGTGCAGCTCGGCAAGGACGACGAGGCCCGCGAGGCATTCAGCCGCGCGCTGGCCATGGATCGCGGCAATAACCTGGCGCTGCTGGAACTGGCCCACATCGAATACCGGGCCGGCAACTACACCCAGTCCGATCGTTACCTTGAAAACTACCGGCGCTTCCGGCGCCAGCAATCGGCCCGCGCCCTCTGGCTCGGCATCCGCGTAGCCCGACAGCTCGAGGACCGCGACGCCGAGGCCAGCTACACGCTGGCGCTTCGCAACCTGTATCCACAGTCAGCGGAATACCGTGCCTATCAGCAGGCGGTTGAGAATGGAGAACTCTGAGTCACCTGCCGAGGTCAAGAGCACCCCGGGCCGGCGTCTGCGAGAGGCGCGGGAAGCGGCGGGTATTTCGCCACGGGAGATGGCTGATCGCCTGAACTGGTTGCCGGCCCAGTTTGCCGCTATCGAGGATGATCGCTTTGATGACTTGCGCGGCGCCGCCTTCGTGCGCGGCTACCTTCGCGCCTATGCCCGTGCTGTAGAGCTCGATGAGGACGAGATGGTCGAGCTTTACGCGGCGCTGCATCCCGAACAACAGGAACCTGCCGGGCAGGCCACAGCAGCGCCGCCGGCCAGTGCGATCAGCCAGCCAACCGGCATGTCGATAGGGCTGGGTGTGGCGGTGGCTGTGATTGTGATTGGCGCCATCTGGTTCAAGCAGGAGGGTACCGAGGAGCCCCCGCCGCAGTCCGAACAGGCAGTTGCTGAGACTGCCACGGGTGACGCACCGACCGGCGCTCCTGCGGAGGTCGAAGCGGAAGTGGCGGAGGAGCCCGAGGTCGATACAGCTGCGCCCGCCGAGCCCGCTGTAGACCTTGCAGCTTCCGCCGCTGCAGCCGACCAGCCCGTTGCACCCGTAGCTTTGGTAGAAACAGAGACTGAGCCGGAAATACAGCGGGCACAGCCCGAAGTAACGGAGCTTGCTGCCGCGGACCCGCCACCCGCAGAAGCCGAGGACGTGGCGGCAGCCACCAGTCCGGTGGTAGGTGCCGACGGTGACCTGCAGTTCAGCTTCAGCGGTGACTGCTGGCTGGAGGTGCGCGACGGCGAGGGCCAGCTGATCTATGCTGATTTGAAGCGCGCTGGTGACACGCTGGGTCTGGATGGGATTCCCCCGTTTGAAATCCTGGCCGGCGACGCCGCCACCGTTACGCTTCTCTACCAGGGCGAACCCGTTGCCATACGCACCAGGCCGGGTCGCGATACCGCCAGATTTACAGTAGGTGAGCCATGAAAACCGAATCGCCGATCAAGCGCCGCAAGTCCCGACAGATTCATGTCGGTAACGTTGCCGTCGGGGGTGATGCTCCGATCAGTGTGCAGAGCATGACCAATACGGAAACCTGCGACGTGGAGGCCACCGTGGCCCAGGTGCAGGCCATCCAGGATGCCGG
>JASJBK010000137.1 GCA_030066555.1 Halieaceae bacterium | reverse complement strand
GCTCGACTGCGAGCACCCGCCGGAAGACCTGCTGGCGCGCTAGCGCACCGTTGGTGCGTCAGCCGAGGCCGAGCTGCCTGTGAGTTGAGCGCAGCTCTTCGCACCAGAACAGGGTGGCGCCGCATACCGCCGCCGGCACCACAAAGAAATTCAGCAGCGGGATACCCGCCACCAGTGCGACGATGCCGCCAAAGCCAAGGCTGGACAGGCGCCGCTCGCGCAACACTTCCTTGAGATCGGCAAAGGCAGTCATGTGATTGTCCATGGGATAGTCCACGTACTGCACCGCCATCATCCAGGCGCCAAACACAAACCACAGCGCCGGCGCCACCAGGTTGAAGGGTGGAAACCAGCTGATTACCAGTACGATCAACAACAGTGGCAGGTAATAGGCGAACTTGCGCAGTTCCCGGGCGATGGCGCGAGGGAAGATCATAAAGGCCTGCGCTATGGTTTCAGGCCCCTGGACTTCCTGCCCGGTAATGACTTCCTCGGCCTTTTCCGCCAGCAGCCCGTTGAAGGGCGAGGCAATCAGGATGGCTACCGCGGTGAACAGGTAGCCGGTGGCCAGCGCCAGCGAAACGCCCACCAGCGGCCAGATCAGCCACGTGAGCCAGTCCAGCCAACCCGGCAGCCAGCCGACGATGCTCTCCATGGTGCTGGTCATCCAGGCGATGCTGTAGCCGATCAACGCGCCGAAAATCACCACGTTGACCGCCAGCGGAATCAGGATGAACGGGCGCAGCCGCGGGTGCTTGAGCAGGCTCGCGCCACGCATAAAATAACCGATACCCTCTGAAACACTGCCGTTCACGTATAACCTCCTTTAACAGCCGTATAATACGCAGCACTATGAACGATGACGAGGACCTCCTGTTCCAGCAGGAGATGGCGGGGGTGAAGCCCCTGAAGCGGCCCGACCGCGTGGCCCTGAAGCGTGACAGCCTCAACGAGGACAGCGCCCGCGCCCGTCGCGACGCGGCCGCTGCCGAGAAGGCCGATCCGAACCCGCTCAGCGATGAGGGCATCGAGCCCCTGGACCCCTGGTACGTGCTGGAATTCAAGCGGCCCGGTGTGCAGAACGGGGTGTTCCGCAAGCTCAAGCAGGGCCGCTACGAGCCCGAGGCGCGTCTCAACCTGCACCGCATGACGGTGAAGCAGGCCCGCAAGGAGATCTTTGAGTTCGTGGCCCAGGCCAGCGAGCTGGGGCTGCGCACGGTGATGGTGGTGCACGGCAAGGGCGAGAACAGCAACGACGACGGCCGCCGGCAGGCTTCGGTTATCAAGGGATTCGTCAATCACTGGCTGGCGGAACTCGACGCCGTGCAGGCCTTTCACTCGGCCCAACCCCGGCATGGCGGCACCGGCGCCGCCTACGTGCTGCTGCGCAAGGGCGATGACGCCAAACAGCGCAACCGCGAGCGTTTTCGCGGTGAGCGCAAGTACTGAGCGCCGGGCTACTCCGCCCCGGCCTTCCTGAGAATATCGCCGTACTCAACGGAGCGACGGTGCTGGTCGACGATGGCGAGCACGGTCTGGCCTTCCGGTCCGCGGCTGTTGACGCTGCGGCCGTCGGCGGTGAAGTAGTCCACGAACTTGGCGAAGTCCTCCGCGCGCATGCTCTGGTAGGCCTTGAGCAGCATGTGAAAATCCTCTTCGACGTCGTCGTGTGAGCGCACGTTGAGGAAGCTCTTTACGCGCTCCTCGGTCCAGACTTCGTCGAGTACTTTTTCCTTGTCCTTTTTCACGGGGCTATCTCTTTATTGGCTCTTTTTTGGCTCTTTTCTGGATCCCCGCTTTCGCGGGGATGACGGTTATGAGGCCGCGTCGAGTTTGGCGGCGAGAATTTCATTGACCAGCTTGGGATTGGCCTGGCCCTTTGAGGCCTTCATGATCTGCCCGACGAAGAAGCCGACCAGCTTCTTGCGCTTGCCCTCGTCGGCGGCCAGGTACTGCTGCACCTGCTCCGGGCTGGCAGCGATCACCTCGTCGACCATGGCTTCCAGGGCGCCGCTGTCGCTGACCTGCTTGAAGCCGCGGGAGTCGATAATCGCATCGACACTGCCGCCCTCATTCCAGAGGATTTCGAATACCTGCTTGGCAATCTTGCCGGAGATCGTGTTGTCGTTGATGCGGCCGATCAATGCTGCAAGCTCGGTAGCCGGCAGTGGGCAGTCCGACATCGACAGGTCGGAATTGTTCAATGCGCCCAGCACTTCGACCTGTACCCAGTTGGCGGCGGCCTTGGCATCGCCGCTGGCGGCAACCGCCTCAAAGTAGTCGGCGATCACGCGTTCTCCAGAGAGTACACCGGCATCATAGCTGCCCAGGCCGTACTGGGATTCGAAGCGCTCGCGCTTGGCCGCCGGCAACTCCGGCAGCGATTCGCGCAGGACGGCCACGTAGCTGTCTTCGATCTCCACCGGCAGCAGGTCTGGCTCCGGAAAGTAGCGGTAATCATTGGCGACTTCCTTGCTGCGCATCGAGCGGGTTTCATTGCGATCGGAATCGTAGAGCCGCGTTTCCTGGACGATGCTGCCGCCGTCTTCGAGGATGTCCATCTGCCGCTCGGTCTCGACCTGGATGGCCTTCTCCACAAAGCGGAAGGAATTGACGTTCTTGATCTCGGTGCGGGTGCCGAACTCGCTCTCGCCGCGCGGTCGCAGGGAGATATTAACGTCGCAGCGCATGGAGCCTTCCGCCATGTTGCCGTCGGAGATCCCCAGGTAGGTCACGATCGAGTGGATGGTCTTCAGGTAGGCCACCGCCTCTTCCGCCGAGCGCATTTCCGGCTCGGAGACGATTTCCAGCAGCGGCGTACCGGCCCGGTTGAGGTCGATGCCACTCATGCCGTGGAAGTCCTCGTGCAGGGACTTGCCGGCATCTTCCTCCAGGTGCGCGCGGGTCACGCCGATTTCGCGGGTGCTGCCATCACCGAGCTGTATCTGCACGTGGCCGCGGCCGACAATCGGGTGGTCGAACTGGGAGATCTGGTAGCCCTTGGGCAGGTCGGGATAGAAGTAGTTCTTGCGGTCGAATACCGAGCGATGGCCGATGTCTGCATCGATGGCGAGGCCGAACATGACGGCATAGCGCACGGCCTTCTCATTGAGCACCGGCAGCATGCCCGGCATGGCCAGATCCACGGCACTGGCCTGGGAATTGGGGCTGGCACCAAAGGTGGTGGCGCTACCGGAGAATATTTTCGACTCGGTCGCGAGCTGGACGTGGACCTCAAGGCCGATCACGGTTTCCCAGTATGCGTCGCTCACAGGGCCGGTCTCCGGGTGTGCCAGTCGGTGACCTGCTGGTAGCGGTGGGCAATGTTCAGCAGTCGTGCCTCATCAAAGTGCGGGCCGATCAGTTGCAGGCCCACGGGCAGTCCATCAACGAATCCTGCCGGTACCGACATGCCGGGCAGGCCGGCGAGGTTGACTGACAGTGTGTAGATGTCTTCCAGGTACATCGCCACCGGGTCGTTGGCCTTGTCGCCCAACACCCAGGCAGGGTGCGGTGTGGTCGGGCCCATGATCACGTCTACCGATTCGAACGCTGCCAGGAAGTCCTGCTGGATCAGCCGGCGAATCTGCTGCGCCTTGCGATAGTAGGCGTCGTAGTAGCCGGCGGACAGTGCGTAGGTACCCACCAGGATGCGGCGCTTCACCTCGGCGCCGAAGGCCTCTTCCCGGGTGCGGGTATACAGGTCGTAAAGATTCTCAGGGTCCTCGCAACGGTAGCCATAGCGCACCCCATCGTAGCGCGACAGGTTGGTCGAGGCCTCGGCGGGCGCGATGACGTAATACGCCGGCACGGCCAGGTGGGTGTGCGGCAGCGAAATCTCGATCAACTCTGCGCCCAGCGCCTCGTACTCTGCCAGCGCGGCGCGCACGGTGCTGTCGATACCGGCATCGAGGCCATCGCCAAAGTACTCTTTGGGCAGCCCGATCTTGAGGCCGGCAAGGTCCCCTTCGAGCCCGCTGCTGTAATCGTCGACCTCGCGCTCGGCGGAGGTGGAGTCGGCCGGGTCAAAGCCTGCCATGGCCTGCAGCAGCAGGGCGCAGTCCTCAGCGGAGCCGGCCAGCGGCCCGCCCTGGTCCAGGCTGGAGGCAAAGGCCACCATGCCCAGCCGGGATACCCGGCCGTAGGTGGGCTTCAGGCCGGTAATGCCGCACAGGGCGGCGGGCTGGCGAATCGAGCCACCGGTATCTGTGCCCGTCGCGGCGGGGGCGAAACCCGCTGCCACCGCGGCGGCGGAGCCACCGGAGGAGCCGCCGGGCACCCGCTCGGGATCCCAGGGGTTGCGCGCCGGGCCGTAAAAGCTGTTCTCGTTCGATGAGCCCATCGCAAACTCGTCGAGGTTGGTCTTGCCGAGCATGACTGCGCCCGCCGCCTTGAGACGGGTGACCACGGTGGCGTCATAGGGCGGCACAAAGTTGTCCAGCATCTTCGAACCGCAGCTGGTGCGAATGCCTGCGGTGCAGAAAATATCCTTGTGCAGCAGCGGTATGCCCAGCAGGGGACCTGCCTCGCCGGCGGCGCGGCGGGCGTCGGCTGCCTCGGCGTCGGCCAGTGCCTGTTCCGCGGTCACCGTGATCACCGTATTCAGCGCCGGGTCATGGGCCTCGATGCGCGCCAGGTAGTCGCGGGTGATCTCCACGCTCGATACGTCGCCGCTGCCCAGCCGTTGGCTGAGCGCCGCCAGGGTGTGTGCTGACATTCAGTCGATGACCTTCGGTACGAGGTAGAGATCGGACTCGGTGGCGGGCGCGATGCCCTGGAACTCCCCGTGGCGGTCCGTCTCGGTCACCTGGTCCTCGCGCAGGCGTTGGCTGGCGTTCAGGGGGCTGGCGAGGGGCTCCACGCCCGCGGTATCCACCGCCTGCATCTGGTCCACCATATCGAGGATGCCGGTAATGCGCTCGGTGAGCTCGGCGATGTCAGAGGGCGCCACGCGGATGCGGGCAAGCTGGGCGATTTTTTCTATTTCCGCCTGGTCGACAGACATGGGCTAACTGGGGGTAAGTTTTTGAGAAATCGAAAGTTATCACATTTGTTCCTTGCCCAAAATCCCCGCGGTTGGTAGAGTCGAAGGCATTAAAAACCTCGGTAATATAACAAAGCACAGAGTTTGTCCGCGGTGCTAGGGTCTGTTGGGCAACAGTTGCGAAAGGATGCCGCAGGCATGCAAGAGGTGGAAAGTTTTATCGCATTCGCTCGACGCTCGGCGGGCGGCTCACAAGGTAGTCAAAGTTAATGTTCAAGAATCTGCGTGGATTGTTTTCCAACGATCTATCCATCGATCTGGGAACGGCCAATACGCTCATCTACGTGCGGGAACAGGGCATCGTTCTCAACGAGCCGTCAGTGGTGGCCATCCGCGTCCATAATGGCCAGAAGACCATCGAGGCGGTGGGCTCGGATGCCAAGCGCATGCTGGGCCGTACTCCCGGTAACATCACCGCTATCCGCCCGCTCAAGGACGGCGTGATCGCGGATTTCCAGGTCACCGAAAAAATGCTCCAGCATTTCATTTCCAAGGTGCACGAGAGCAAGTTCATCCGCCCCAGCCCGCGAGTTTTGATCTGTGTGCCGTGCCAGTCCACCCAGGTGGAGCGGCGCGCGATTCGCGAATCGGCGCTGAGCGCCGGCGCCCGTGAGGTGCGATTGATCGAGGAACCGATGGCGGCCGCCATCGGCGCCGGGCTGCAGGTGAGCGAAGCGACCGGCTCGATGGTCGTAGATGTCGGCGGCGGTACCACGGAGATCGCCATCATTTCATTGAACGGCGTGGTCTACAGCGACTCCGCCCGGGTTGGCGGTGATCGCTTCGATGAGGCCATTGTCAGCCACGTGCGGCGTCGCTACGGCAGCCTGATCGGTGATTCCACCGCCGAGCGCATCAAGCAGGAGGTGGGCTGCGGCTTTGCCGGTTCCGAGCTGCGCGAGATCGACGTGCGCGGTCGCAACCTCGCCGAGGGTGTACCCCGCAGTTTCTCGCTCAACAGTGACGAGATCCTCGAGGCCCTGCAGGAACCGCTGGCGCAGATCGTGCAGTCAGTGAAATCCGCCCTTGAACAGTCGCCGCCGGAACTGGCTGCTGACATCGCCGAGAGCGGCATCGTGCTTACCGGCGGCGGTGCGCTGCTGCGTGACCTCGACCGGCTGATCTCGGACGAGACCGGCCTGCCGGTGATTGTGGCGGAAGACCCGCTCACCTGCGTGGCGCGCGGTGGTGGCCTGGCCATGGAGATGATGGACCGGCACACCATCGACCTGCTCTCTACCGAGTAGGGCGACGCTCCTGCCGTTGGCCACTGAGCGCGAGGAGCCCCTATCAAACCGCTATTCATCAAGGAACCGTCCCCCGGAGCCCGGCTGTTGTTGGCCGGCGTTCTTGCTGCGCTGCTGATTACCGCAGACCTCAGGCTCAACCAGTTGGCGGCGACCCGCGCCCTGATCTCCGCGGTAACCTTTCCCTTCTACTGGGTATCCGACTTGCCCGCGCGGTTTTCCAACTGGGGCGAGGAGAATGTGCAGAGCCGTGCCCGGCTGGTCGACGATAACGAGCGGCTGCGGGCGGAGGCATTGCTGCTGGAAGCCCAGGTGCAACAGATGGCCGCCCTGCGAGCGGAGAACGTGCGCCTGCGCGCCCTGCTGAATTCCTCGGCCCTGCTGCAGGACGACGTGCTGGTGGCGGAACTGGTGGGCGTGTCGCCGGACCCCGCGCGGCACCTGGTGGTGCTCGACAAGGGCAGCAGCGAGGGAGTGTTCAACGGCCAGCCGTTGATTGATGCCAATGGCCTCATGGGCCAGGTCATCGAGGTGGCGGCCAACAGTGCGCGCGTATTGCTGATTACCGACGCCACCCATGCACTGCCGGTGCAGGTCAATCGCAACGGCGTACGCGCCATCGCGGAGGGCATCGGACGGTTGGACCGTCTTGAGCTGCGCCACGTGGCGAGTACCGAGGACATCGCCGTCGGCGACCTGCTGGTGAGTTCCGGCCTCGGCGGACGCTTCCCCGAGGGCTACCCGGTAGCCACGGTGACCGAAGTAGAAATCGACCCCGGCCAGGCCTTTGCCCGGGTGACCGCAAAGCCCAGTGCCGCACTCAACCGCAGTCGTCACGTGTTGCTGGTATTCACCGGCGGCGCAGGCTCGGCAGACTGAGCCATGGTACAGCAGCCTGCACAGGGCACCTGGGTGATTGTGCTCACTTTTGCAGCGGCGTTTCTGCTCGCCGCCTACCCCCTGCCGACAGGCCTGCGCTGGGCGCGCCCGGAGTGGGTGACCCTGGTGCTGATCTACTGGACCATAGCCCTGCCGCAGCGGGTGGGTATCGTGGTGGCGTTCGGCGTCGGCCTGCTGCTCGACGTGCTGGAGGGGTCGGTGCTGGGCCAGAACGCCCTGTCGCTATCGGTGGTGACCTACCTGGCACTGGTGCTCTACCAGCGGCTGCGGGTGTTCAACGTGCTGCAACAGGCCTCGGTGATTTTCGTCATGGTCGGTATCAACCAGCTGGTATCCCAGTGGGTCCAGAACCTGACCGGCGTCGGCGCTGTAAGCCTGCTGTTTCTGTTGCCCGCCTTCCTGAGTGCCCTGCTGTGGCCGGCGGTGCTGACCGTGCTGCGTGGCCTGCGGCGTCGCTACCAGGTGGCCTGAGTGATCGAGCTGGTACTGGCTTCGCAGTCGCCGCGACGCGCTGCCCTGCTGCAGCAGCTGGGCGTGGAGTTTCGCCAGCAGCCGGCCGATATCGACGAGCGGCAGCTGTCCGGGGAACCCGTCGAGGACTATGTTGCCCGCCTGGCCTGGGAAAAATCCGCCGCGGTGCAGGCGAAGCTGGATGACACCACCGCGGTGATTGCCGCCGACACCACCGTGGTGCTCGATGGGACGGTGCTGGGCAAGCCTGAAGACCATTTTGACGCGCTGGCCATGCTGGCCCGCCTCAGTGGCCGCGAGCACCAGGTGCTGACAGCGGTCTGTGTGCGGCTTGGCGCCCGGGTGGAGGAAGCGCTCAGCGACAGCCGTGTGCTGTTTCGCAGCCTCACTCGCGAGCAATGTGAGGCCTACCTGCTGACCGATGAGCCCTGGGACAAGGCCGGTGCCTACGGTATCCAGGGCCTGGCCGGCGCCTTTGTCGAAACCCTGCAGGGCAGCTACACCGGCATCGTTGGCCTGCCGCTGGCGGAGACCTGGGAACTGCTGCAGCGGGTGGGAGTAACTACCGGCCTCGAGAGTTCTGGCGATGACGCGGGTGACGACGGTGAGTGAAGAACTGCTGGTCAACGTCTCGCCGCTGGAAACCCGGGTAGCGGTTGTCGACCACGGGGTCCTGCAGGACGTCCATATTGAGCGCGCCGCGACCCGCGGCATCGTCGGCAACATCTACCTGGGCCGGGTAGTGCGGGTGCTGCCCGGCATGCAGGCCGCCTTTGTTGAGATTGGTGAGGAACGCACCAGCTTTATTCACGTCAACGATATTCATCCCCTCGATGAGGACGGTGTCGAGGTGCGTGGCCGTGCCGCGGAGGATATTCGCGAGCACCTGCGAGAAGGTCAGGATGTGACGGTACAGGTGATCAAGGAGCCGCTGGGTAACAAGGGGGCGCGTCTCACCACCCAGCTGAGCCTTTCCTCGCGCTACCTGGTCTACATGCCGCGCACCCGGCACACGGGTATTTCCCAGCAGATCGAAGACGACGATGAGCGCTCGCGGCTGCGTTCCCTGCTCGATGAAGCGGTGGCGGCGCAGGCGATGGACGGTGGCGCCGGCTTTATCCTGCGCACCGCCGCCGAGGGGGTCGGTCGCGAGGAGCTGGAATCAGACCTGCGCTTCCTCAAGCGCCTGTGGGCGGTGGTAAGCCGACGTGCGGCCGAGCAATCGGCTCCTGCGCGGCTGTTCGAGGACTGGCAGCTCTATCAGCGCTCAGTGCGCGACCTGGCGCGGCCCGGGCTCGAGCGGATTCGCGTCGACAGCGAAGAGGCCTACGGTCGGCTGCGCGATTTCTGCGAGGATTATGTACCGGAGCTGGCACCCCTGCTGGAGCACTACCGTGGGGAGCGGCCGCTGTTTGACCTGTATGGCGTGGAGGATGAGATCGGCCGCGCCCTGGAGCGCAAGGTACCCCTGAAGTCCGGGGGCTACCTGATCATCGACCAGACCGAGGCAATGAGCACCATCGACGTCAATACCGGTGCATTTGTTGGCCGCAGCAACCAGGAAGAGACCGTCTACAAAACCAACCTGGAGGCGGTGACCGCGCTGGCGCGCCAGATTCGACTGCGCAACCTCGGTGGAATCGTCATCATCGACTTTATCGACATGCGCGACCCGGAGCACCGGCGCCAGGTGTACCGGGCCCTGGAGAAGGCCATGGCACGGGACCGGGCGCGCACTGTGATAACCGGCGTGTCCGAGCTGGGGCTGGTGGAGATGACCCGCAAGCGCACTCGCGACAGCCTGGCGCATGTACTGTGTGAAGATTGCCCGGCCTGTGGTGGCCGGGGTGAGCTGAAATCCGCGCAGACGGTGTGCTATGACATATTCCGGGACATCCTGCGCGAAGCCCGCGCCTATGACGCGGATACCCTGATGGTGCGTGCCTCCCAGGAGGTGGTGGATCGCCTGCTTGACGAGGATTCAGCCACCGTCGCCGATCTCGAGGCGCTATCAGGTAAATCGCTGCAGTTCCAGGTTGAGCCGATGTACAGCCGGGAACAGTTCGACATTATACTGCTCTAATGCTTGGCATCGCGCCGCGGCAGGGCCGTCGGCGCAGGAATCGGTATTGAAGTAAACGTGCTGCAACGGCTTACAACATGGCTCTGGTCATTCATCGTCCTGCTTATCGTCCTGCTGGCGGTTTACAGCAGCGTTGGCCGTTTGCTGATGAACAATGTCGCCCGTTACCAGGGCGAGATCCTCGAGACTGCCAATGCGCACCTGCCTTTCATCCTCGAAATTGACGACCTGAGCGGCAGCTGGCGCTCCCTGTCGCCGCGCCTCGAGGCTCGGGGCCTGCGCATCCTCGGCGATTCGCAAGCGCCGGTCGGCCTTGAGTTCAGCAGCCTGTTACTGGAGCTGGATGTTCTCGACACCCTGCGCACCATGTCGCCGCGGCTGTTCACCCTGACTGCCGGCGGCGGCCGTATTCATGTCGATGTAGACGACCAGGGCCAGCTGAGCATTGCCGGCATTCCCGGTGGCGGCCAGGGGAACTTCGGCCGCACCCTCAATGAATTCATCTTCAATGTCGAAGAGCTCACCATCGACGAGCTGGCGATGGAGCTGGACCAGGGCGAGTCCACCCGGGTCTCGTTCATCCAGGCCGAGGTGCTGCGCGATGGTAACTTCCGCCGCGCCAGTGTGAGCCTGCGGGCACCGGACCGCGACGCCTGGTTTCGGCTGACGGCAGAAGGTGAGGGCAGCCTGACGGATTTCCGCAGCTTCAGCGGTCTCTTTCATCTCAAGTCGGAGCTGGGCGACATCGCACTGTTTGATGACCTGCTGGCCCAGGTCGAGATGCTCCCCGTGACAGGCCATATTGAAAACGATCTGTGGCTGCGGTTCGACGAGGGTAAGGTCAGGGTCGCCACACGGCTGGCCGGTGAGGCTATCGAGCTGAAGCCGCTCGAGGGAGAGGGTCAGGCCTATAACCTGGAGCGCGTGGGTCTGGACCTGGCCGCTGACTACCGCGACCAGGCCTGGGACTTCCGGGCCCGTGATATCGAGCTGATTGGAGCCGGCCGCTCGGTGCTGATCCCGGCGCTGACCGGGCGCTATGGTGACGACAGCATCAGCCTGCGGCTGGCCGATATCGAGCTGGGGCAACTGTCGAGCTACCTGCAGGGTGCGGGCCTGCTGCCCGAGACTGCCCAGGATGTGCTGTCGCTGTTGTCGCCCACCGGTGAACTCGAACAGGTAGAGTTTACGCTGCGCGGTATCCAGACCGGGCAGGACTGGACGCTATCCACCAATTTCCGTGATGTCGATGTAGAACCCTGGCGCGGCGCGCCGGGCCTGACCAATGCCTCCGGCTTTGCCGTGCTGACCGCCGACCGCGGCCGGGTCCAGTTGGCATCCTCCGAGTTTTCCATGGCCTTCCCGAAGGTGTTTCGCCGGCACCTCGACTACCAGTCCTTCAGCGCTGAACTGCAGTGGACGGTCGAGCCAGACGCTTTCCGGCTGCGCAGCGGGCCGTTCACAGCCTTCGCCGACGAGGGTGAGGTCAAGGGGCTGTTCTCCATGCTGCTGCCCAGAGTCGAAACTGCCGCCGGCGCCGAGATGGACCTGATGGTCAGCCTGCGGGACACCGCGCCCCAGTATCGCCGCAAATACCTGCCCTACAAGCTCAATCCCAACCTGCTGGAGTGGCTGGAGCCAAGCATCGGTGAGGGGCGAATTTCCGAGGGTGGGTTCATCTACCGCGGTAGCCTGGTGCGCAATCCCGCGTATCGCACCATGCAGCTGTTCTTCGACGTCGAGGACACTCGCATCGATTACCACCCGGAGTGGCCGGCCATCGATGACCTCGAGGGCCTGGTGCTGATCGATGATGCGGATGTCGATGTCTATGCCCAGCGGGGCAGGATTCTTGACTCCGAGGTAAGCGACGTTCGCGTGCAGCTGCGCCAGGATGCCGACAAGCAGCTGCATCTCGCGCTCACCGCGGCCATGCGCGGCAGCGCCGCCGATGGACTGGCCGTGGTGAACACCTCACCGCTGCGCAACACCGTGGGTGACACCTTCATCGACTGGACACTCGGTGGTGAACTCGACACGCAGCTGGCGCTGGCCATGAACCTCAGTGACGCCAGCATCGAGCCGCGCATCAACCTGGTCACCCGGTGGTCGGGGGTGAATGTCGACATGGGTGAGCTGGACCTCAGCGTGGACGGTGTATCCGGAACCCTGTTTTACGACTCCTATAACGGATTCAGGGCCGACGACATGACTGGAAGCGCCTGGGGCCGACCCATTGTTGGGCGGGTGAGCCAGGGCAGGGCGGGAGACGGACTGGCGCCGCTCGATATCGAGGTCAGGGGCCGCGCCAGTGCCAGCGATGTACGCACCTGGCTGGACCTGGACATTCTGCAGCTGGCTGAGGGAGCAGCGGATGCTGTGGTGCATGTGCGAGTGCCGGCCGACGGCGCCGCCATGCTGGAAGTCGACAGTATGCTTGAGGGTGTAGCACTCGATCTTCCCACGCCCTGGGCCAAGCAGGACAGCGAGGCCAGGCCGATGCGGCTGTCCATGCCGCTGGCGGCGGGGCCGAAGCGGATCGATATTGTCATGGATGAGGCGGCCTTCCTGGGACTCGATGTGGACGCGGTGGG